>JAITBV010000311.1 GCA_031283395.1 Candidatus Adiutrix sp. | reverse complement strand
GCCGTTTCGGGTGAGGGCTTCGGGTAGCCGCCCAGGGGCCCGTAGTCGCCGATGAGAGCTTGGCCGTTGTTTTCCACCAGCACATTGCGCGGTTTAAGGTCCAGATGGTTCAAGCCCAGGCTGTGGGCGTATTGGAGACCCCGGGCCACCTGGATGAAAATATCCAGGAGGTTCAGGCAGGAAGTCCGGAGTGTGCCCTGGTAAAGGACCCCCCGGCCGCCCGCCGCCAGGCGGGAGAGATCCTGTCCCTGGATATATTCCATGAAGATCATCGGCTGGCCGTGATAGAGGCGCACTTGGTCGCAGGCGACCAGGTTGGGGTGGCGGGCGGGTTTGAGCCAGGCCGCGGCCTCATTGAGGAAGACCTCCCGGGGCAATCGGTCCAGGATGGCGGCCAGGGGCAGTTTGACCGCCAGGTCCAGGTCCCGCCGGAGATCCCGAACCTGAAAGATTTGGCTCAGGCCGCCCTGGCCCAGGGGGCGGAGGACCAGGAAGTCGCCGTCGAGGATCTGACCGGGCCGGAGGTCCAGCCAGAGATGCCCTACCAGGTGGGCGGCATCTTCGCCGGGATCCTCCTGGAGGACGATGGTGGGCGGGTTGGCCGAAGGCGACAGAAGATAGAAGGCCAGGCCGCATTTCCGGCAGACGGAACGCAGCCCCAGATCGGTCGGCCTCAGGTAATAAACGGTCCCGCAACCGGGGCAGGCGGCGTGGTGGGCATCGGGGGCGGCGGCCAGCCGGTCATCCTGGGTCATGCCGGGCCTCGTGAACTCATATCGGAATATTGTCCAATTCCGCGGCTTTCAGGAGGGCCGCCTGTAAATCGACGGCCCGCTGGTGGAATATTTCCGGGTCGTCCGTCAGGGCGTGATCAATGGCCGCGGCCAGGTTGGGCGGGGCCTCGGGCCAGAGGGTCATTAGGGGGCGGGCTTTTTCATTCATGACCACCTGCCAGGGGTCCTGGTCGGGGGGGAAATTTCGGGGATATTCGCCGGTGAGGAGTTTGTAGAGGGAGGCCGCCACGGCCCAGATATCCACTTCCGGGCCGGCGTATTTGAAATTGGCGGCCTGCTGGCGGGGCATGGTGGCCGGGCTTCCCGCCACCGTGCCGGTGCGGGTGTCGCAGGAGCCGCCCCAGCCGTGGAACTTGGCCACGCCTATATCTGCTATTTTGGGCACCAGGCCGCTGTCCCCCCCCAGGAAGATATTGGCCGGCTTAAGGTCACGATGCACCAGGCCCACGCTGGTCTCCCCCCGGGCCTCTTCGTCGACCGCGACCGCGGCCAGGCGGACATTGTGCATATAAGCCAGGCCGTCCAGGGTCGGCATGATTATCGACAGGGCCCGTTCCGGGGAGAGCCGGCCTCCGGAGCGGACCCGTTCCTCTTCGCAGGAGCCGCCCGAGCAGTATTCCATCAGCACGAAATAGGCCCCGCCGTAGCGTCCCGATTCGAACAGGCGGGCCACGTTGTGGTGCTTCAAGGCCCGGCCCAGGGCGGCTTCCCGCAGAAAACTCTTGCGGGCCCAATCGTTGTCTGACACTGCGGGAGGCATGACCTTCAGGGCCAGCTTGGTATCGCTCTTCTTCCGAGACACCAGAAACACGGCCGAAGTGGCGCCCTGGCCCAGGGTTTTTTCCACCCGCAGACCAACCAGGGGGACCAGATCGGCGATACGGCGGTTGAGGCCCGCCCGCAGGAGTTTCAGGGCGGCCATGGGGTTGGACCGGCACTGATCGCAAAGGGCGTCCGGGCTTCTTAGGGTGGTGGGACGGGTCAGGGGGCGGTTGCAACCGGCACAGGTACTGGAGCGGTGGTGGGAGGTATGGGACTTATCCGCATCGCCCAGGAATATTCTCAGCCACAGAGGGCCCAGTTGGATCACGTCGCCATCGGCCAGTTCCACGCCTTCACCCCGCACGGGCGGCCCGCCCGCTGGTAGCGGTTCGGCCGGGGAACGCCGGCCCACGAGGTGGCCGTTTAAGCTGGTGCCCATGAGGCTGCCTAGATCGCGGATGACGGCCCGCCCGCCGGCCAGTTCAATGACCGCATGGAAACGGGACAGGCCCTCCATTTCCGGCCCGGGCCCGGGATGGATAGCGAGCCGATGGTCCCGTCCGAGGTGGATCAGGGCCGGTTCTGTGAATTCCCAGGTGCCGCTCAGGCCGGCTTCGGCCGACATGATCAATTTGAGATGTGAGGCCGGAACCGTCATGGCCGCCTTCAAATTCTCCGGGCTTCAGTTCAGGCCGTAAACGGCCAGGTAGTCCCGTAAGGCGGTCAGGGAAGTTTCGGTCAGGGGCTCCAGCCGGCCGTGCTGCCGGACAGGCAGCTTTTCCCGGCGCAGAAAGTCGATGGTCTCCCTGATGCCCAGGATGGCCCGCACCGACAGCCCGGTGACGGCCTTGAAATTCTCCGCCGCGTTCTGGCCCTTTCGGCCCGGAATCGGTTGCTTGTCCTCGTCATATACGGCGGTGGTCTGTTCCCGGTCCAGGCACAGAACCACGCCAGCCGGGTTATAGCTGTGGCCCCGGGCAGTGGCCTCCTCGGCCAAAAGCCTAAGGATATCGAACTTGGTGGCCATGGTGGTGATAACGTCATCGACGATCAGCACCCGGCAGTTGTCGGCCAGGGCTCCGGTGACGAATTTGGTCGACTGCCGGCTGGCTTCACCGTGGATTTTGGCTTCCTTGCGGTCATAGTCGAAACCGCGGTCGATCCGGTGGTTCAGCCACAGGGCCAGAGCCGTGCCCACGGCCAGGGCGCTGCCCTTGTAGGAGGGACCGATGAGAACGTCGAACCGGTCATGGAGACCGGTATCCACCAGGTAGTCGGCCATTATCCGCCCCAGGTCGGCGCTGAGGCGGCCGGTGCGGAAGAGGCCGAAGTTCACGAAATAGGGCGTGGGCCGCCCGTCCTTTAGAGTCAGGCCGTCCTGAAAAAACAGGGCCTGGCTTTCGGCCAGAAGGGCGGCCAGGTCTTCCTGATATGGTTTCATGTTATTTTTTGTCCAGCCAGACCATCATTTTTCGAAGGGTGCGGCCGATTTCGTTTATGGGGTGTTCCGCCTCGTGCCGGCGGCGGGCCAGGAAGTTGGGCCGCCCGGCCCTGTTTTCCAGGATCCAGTCCCGGGCGAATTCCCCTTCCTGGATCTCCCGGAGAATTTCCGCCATTTCGGCCCGGGTCTCCTCGGTGATGATGCGGCGTCCCCGGGTGTAGTCGCCGTATTCGGCCGTGTCGGAAATGGAATAGCGCATCCGGTCCAGGCCGCCTTCATACATGAGGTCGACAATGAGCTTCATTTCGTGGAGACATTCATAATAGGCGATTT
>JAITBV010000277.1 GCA_031283395.1 Candidatus Adiutrix sp. | reverse complement strand
GGACCCCCGCCTCCTGGTGGGTTTTGAGACCGCTGATGACGCCGCCGTTTACGCTCTGTCAGACGAGACGGCGGTCATCTCCACAGTGGATTTTTTCCCGCCCATGGTGGAGGACCCGGATCTCTTCGGCCGCATCGCCGCCGCCAATGCCTTAAGCGATATTTACGCCATGGGCGGCCGGCCTCTCCTGGCCCTTAGCCTGGTCTGTTTCCCTGAAAATCCGGGAAACCAGGCGGCCCTGGCTGGAATCCTGGCCGGCGGGGCGGCCAAAATCATGGAAGCCGGGGCCGTTCTGGCCGGCGGTCATTCCATCTATGACCATGAGCCCAAATATGGCCTGGCCGTCACCGGACTGATAGATCCCAGCCGCCTCTGGCGCAACCATACCGGAACGGCGGGCGATGCCCTGATCCTGACCAAACCCCTGGGGGTAGGACTGGTTCTCAATGCGGCCCGGGCCGGCCTGGCTTCGGCCGAAGAATTATCGGCCGCGGCCGCGACCATGGAACGCTTGAATAAATATGCGGCCGAAAAGGCCGCCGGCTTTGATATCCACGCCGTAACGGACATCACCGGCTTCGGCCTTCTGGTCCATGCCGCTGAAATGGCCGGCGAGGACAAGACCCTGGTTCTGGATTTCGATTCCCTGCCGCTTCTGCCAGGGGCTCTGGCTTTCGCCGCCGAATCTCTGGCCACGGCGGCCGGCCAGCGCAACCGCCGCCATCTGAACGCCAGGGTGGACCTGGAAAATATTTCGGAGGACGCCGAAGAAGTGCTCTTCGATCCTCAGACCTCGGGCGGACTTTTGATAAGCCTGCCCATGAGCCAGGCGGCCGGTCTGTGCGCGGAAATAAAAAAAGATGATCCGGCGGCGGCCATAGTCGGCCAGGTTGAGGCCAGGCGCGGCCGGGTCGTGGTGGCCCTGTAATCTGTATTCACCGACATCCATACCATATCGCCTGGACTGAAGGGACTGACCGTGCTGAAAAGCCTGTATAAAAAAATCGTCTTGGCCATCACTTCTTTTTTTTGCGGGGCCTCCGGAGCCTTCCTCCTGTCCGGCGCAGGTTCTCCTCTCCTAAACATTATGTGCGGCGCTATTTTTTTGGTGAGCCTCTTGAACTTGTCCCTATACGCCAATGAATATTACAAAAGCTTTAAAAAACAAGTGGCTTCTTTATGCCCGCCGCCCGCCAAGCCCGAGGGCGGCGATCACGGGGGTGGCGGCCATGGAGGAGGCGGCGGTCAGGGCGGCAATCAGGGAGGCGCTGGAGGCGGTCACGGAGGCGGCGGTTCACCCGGTGGCCACGGTGGCGGCGGGTCCAAGAGCTGAGGCGGTATGAACTTCTGAACAGGAGGTCAAAAACTTGAAAAGCCGGTGTCCCTGCGGGGCGGTCTATACCATCAAGCCGGAGTTCCTGGGTAAGAGGACTCTGTGCAAAAACTGCGGCCGGGATTTTTTGATAGAGGCCCTGCCCTTCCCCCAGTTGCCGCCCGAGCCGTCCACGTCGGAGACTTTGGAGCTTAATAAGGAAGGGCCTGGATTTTCGGCATCCCTTGAATCAGCCCCGGCACCGCCGTCCGCGGTCAACCCTCAGCCCGCGCCGCCGGAGTTGGAGCCATCGACAGGGCCGCCTGAAATCATCCCTGAAACAATCGAGCCGCTGGAGGAAATTGGGCCGGCTCCAAGTCCGGTCTCCGCCCACACACCGGATTCGGATGGACACAAGGACTTGCCGGCTTTATCAGCCCAGAGTGAAGCCGGTCCCAAGGGCGTCCGGCGGCCGCTGATGGCCCTAGCGGTGGCGGCGGTGGCCGGAACCCTGATGGGCGCCGGCCTGATGGGCTTGATCCGACAGGGCGAGATTGAGACTCTGGAGGACAGGCTGGCCGCGGCCGACCGGGAACTCCAGGGCCACAACCGGGCCAAGCGGACTGTGGGAGACTTGAAGAAGGAGTTGGCCCTGGTCCAGGACGAAATCGGGCGTCTGGAGGGAGTCGACTATCCGGCGGGTTCCATTCCCCTGACTTTGACTGCGGCGGCGGCCCTGGAGTTCAGAACGGCCGAAGCCCTGCTTCGGCAGCAGGTCGCGGCCCTGGAGAGCGGGGCCGGGCTGACGGTGTCCGCCCGGGCCACCGCCCCTGATCCCAAGCTGGCAGCGGCTGTTGAGGGAGAAATGGAAAGGCTTAGGGCCAGGCTGGAAGAGCTGAGAGGGATGGCTGCAGGCTTGGCGGGAGAGCCCCGGTCCCTGGTCGAGACCGCCATCGCCACCGAGGAACTGAACCTGGCCATATTGAATCGCAACCGCCTCATAGCCCGCTACGGCCTGAACGCGCCACTGCCGTCCCAGGGGCCGGCTCTCTGAATCGGCTTTAACAGGTGGAAAAACCGCAACGGTCGCATTTACGGCAGGAGCCTTCACGCCGCAGGGACAGTTCATGGCACTCGGGGCAGAGGTCATAACCGCCCCGCTCGGCCGGAGCGTCCAAGGGGCCGTTCTGTGGTTTTTGCAAATATTCCTTGCGCAGCATCATAAGACGGCCGATGAGCTGAGGCAGGCTGGCGGCCACCACCGGGGTCTTGCACATGTGGGTGCGGACCATGAATCGTTCCCCGGTGGAGACCTTGCAGAGGACCTTGACGAAACGGTCGAACAGGCTGGGAACTTCCCGGAGGGCCACGGAGATGATCATGCCCAGGGCGGTGAAGATGGAATTGATGACCGCCCCCACATCGCCGGCCGAGACGAAAACCTCGCGGATGTTGTCGTGCTCGTCATGGGTCAGGGTTATGTGAGCGGTGAGGTTGGCGCTTTTGGCGGTGAAAGTGCGGCTTTCGCGGTCTCCGCCAATGTCGCTGATCGTCGGGGGGTGGTGGATGTCGGTCTTCTGGTCGGCCGAGGCCAGGATGCCGTCCAGAGAACTGTCGCGGTAAACGGTGAAACCCTTGAGTCTTAAATCCCGGCTTTCGGCGATTAGCTGTTCTATGTCGGCGGCGGTAGCTTCGCGGGGCAGATTGATGGTTTTGGAGACCCCGGTGTGGCAGTGGTATTGGAAGGCGGCCAGCATACTCAACTGGTCTTGGGGGCTGAGCTTCAGGGCGGTTTGCGCCTCGGCCAACTGGTGAAAGTCGGGATGTTGTTCAAACAGATCCGCCAGTTCGGCCGGGCGCAGGATGAATTCCAGCCAGCCGCTGGCCGCATCGCGCACCCGGCGCTTTTGGGTCAAGGCGAAGAAAGGCTCAATACCGGTGTCGATGTTGCGCAAAAAGACGGAGACGCTGCCGGTGGGGGCCTGGCTGGTGGTCAGGCAGTTGTGGAAGCCCCCTTTTTCGGACACGATTTTTAAGAGAGGGGCCAGGTATTCCTCCCGAAGATCCCGGGCTGGTGATTCAGCCAAGGTCTGGCCCAACTCGGCTAGGTGGACCGGCCAGAAATCACGATTTTCATAGACCTGTCCGGTGGCCTCGGCCAGTTCGGCCGACAGCGCGAGAGTGCCCAGGGTCAACCAGGCCTGGGTCCGGAGGGCGAAGAGCCGGGCTTCGGGCGAGCCGTAATCCACCGTACCGCGGAAAGCCAAAAGGAGTGCGGTATGGAAGCCGCTCATGCCCACGCCCACGGGTTTGAGGCTCTGGGTCTTGAGGCGGATCTCCTCCAGGGGGTAACCCTCATCGAATTCCAGGACCAGGTTGCCCAAAAAACAGGCCAAGCCCGAGGTCTCCGCCAGGCGGCACCAGAAACGACGGCTGAATTCATCGCTAAAGGCCGCTTCGCCGCTCCACTTGGGAGCGGCCTGGTCGGCGGCCAGTTCGTCAAAAACCTCACGGGCCAGGCGGGCGGCGTTGACGGTGATGAGGTTGCAGGCCGAGCCGGCGCTGGCCAGATATTCGCCGCAGGGGTTGGAAAAACGCGGCTCGTCTTCGGCCCTGAGGGGCGAATATTTCAGCATGTTGTCCACGAACAGGAGGCCAGGATCGCCAGTGGCCCACATATTGCCGGCAATCAAGCCGATTAGTTCCCGCCGCTGCCAAAAATCCCCGAAGGCGTTGACAGAAATGTTCATGTTGGACAGGGTGGTTCCCTGGGCCGGGCGTTCTTCCGGGGGCAGGGTCTGGATGAAACGGTTGAGCTTGGCGTTGAAATTCTTGGATTCAACGAAATCGACGATGTCGGGATGGTTCCAGTCCAATTGGACCAGGAGAGCCCCCCGGCGGCGGCCGCCCTGGTTGGTGGTGCCGGTGACCGCATCGAAATCGGGCAGAAAACCCACCGGTCCGCTGGCTATGCCCTGTCCGGCGTCCACCGGTGCTCCCTTGGCCCGGAGATGGGACAAATCAATGCCCGCCCCTCCGCCGGACATATAAATGGTGCGCATCTTGCGCCGCATGGCCTCGATATCCTCCAGGCTATCCTCGACCCAGCCCAAAGGGTAGCAAGAGAAGAAACCCGGCCGACGAGTATGGGGGTTTCCGAAGGACATCAAAAATGGCGTGGCCGGAATAAGACGCCTGGCAGCCAGGGCTTTGGCCAGCCTGTCCAATTTGGCCGGGTCGGCCAGAGGGGTCTTGAGGGATTTCAGTTTGGGTAGGAGGCGCTTTTCAAGTATCTCCTGGTAATTTTTTTCCAAGGGACGGCCGTCTTTCGGATCCCGGACCGCATAGCGGGTGGAAGTCAGATATTCATCAATGGTCTGCCAGGCTTCGTGGAGGGAGGCGGTCATGGAATATCCCTTGGCTGTATTTTGGTTTTGGGGCGACAGGGGCACTGGTCGTGGTCAAAATAAGTTCCCCTCAATATATAGTATTTGGGAACGGAAGGGAAGAGGGAAACCGCCCCGCCCCAGCCGGCCGTCCAGACCAGAGGCGGATTTGGAATAGTTGACATTAAGTATGATTCTTATAATATATATAAACATTTAATAGGCAAGGCGGCTTGGCGCCATTTCAGTAAGGATCATGAGGAAAACCGATTTATTACCCCTGACCGTCTTTTTGGCCGCGACCTTGGTCCTGGTCTGGCCGGAGACAGCCCGGCATATGCAATGGATGACGCATAACCAGCGGTATCAGCTCGGCTTTCTGGCCTTCGCTCTGTTGGGTCCCTTAGGGGAGATCGCCGCCGCCCGCCTAGGCGGGGCCCCCCGCCCCCGCCCAGCCCTCCTGGCCGCCCAAGCCCTTATGTGGGGCTTTTACGGCCTGTCGGCGGCTCTCCTTTTCTGGCTTTTCAATGGTGCGGTGGCCCTGGCTCAGGGAACGGGCCTGCTCCCGGGCGGGGCCTGGCGTTTCGGCGGCCATTTTTTGAAGGCTTTTTTCAGCGGTTCTTTTTTCACCGAACCATTTTTCACCAGCCTTCTGGTTTGCTGTTGCTTTACCCTCCCTTTTCTGGCCTTCCACCGCCTGGTCGGGGCGGCCCTGAATCTCTTCTGGGCCGAGGGTTGCCGGCCGAATCTCCGAGAGGCCTCGGAGGCGGCCGACTGGCCCGACTTCATCAAAAGCGAAGCCGTTTCTCTGCCCTTTTTCCGGGTACCCGGCCTGACTTTCGTCTTCATGCTGCCGCCAAGCCTGTGGCTGCTCACCGCGGCTTGGCTCGGCGTTATCCTGGGCGGCTTGGGCGGTCTTAGGAAAAAGACCTTGACTTTTACTCCTTAAAGCCTAATATAGCCCCCAAAGCTCCCAGTGGGAGGCAAGGCCTACGCCGGCCCGCTATCCGGGCTGATAACTGATACATGAGGTGAACACTATGAACGGCTCCGCCCTCCAGACCGGCGCTTCCCCTGCCCGCCCCGTGGTGGAGCAGTGCCTCGGATGCGACCGCATTTTGAAAGAAACGGAAGGTCAACGCTGCTCCGCCTTTGCCTTCCCGGACGCCAAATGGCGCCTGGGGCCCTGCAGTATGGCCACCCATATCAAAGCCGATACGGGGAAAGGCGCGGAAAAGGTTCGCGTGGGCCAGCAGAAGCAGAAGAAGAGATAAGCGGTTTTACACGCTTTCCCTCGCCCGGCCGGCTTTTACCAAGAAAGCCGGCCGGTATTTTTTAGGACTAATAATTTATGGTGACTCCGGCGGGTACGGAGGAGCCTAGGAGGTGGGGGTTCATGTCGCGAAAGGATTTGTAATCCCGTCCATACTGGTCGGCCAAGGCCTTGATCGTGGTCGGGGCCGGCGTCACGGCCCGTTTCCCGGGCCAGGCCGGCCAGGCCCGAGCCGGCTCCTGGACATAGCCGAAGGCCGCCGGATCCTTAAAAAGTATTTTTCCGGCCAGGACGGTCATTGGCAACTGGTCCTGGCCGTCCTGAAAATAGAGCTTATAAAAATTGGTCTCTCCGCCGGCCTCGTCCACGGCCCGCTGGAAAGCCTGCTCCCCCAGCAGATGAGCGGCCAGAGCCGAAGTCCAGGAGCCATAGATTTTTTTCAGAGCGGCCAGCCGTTTGGCCGCGGCGGCGGTGGCCGCCGTGGGCTCCAGGCGCTCGTCGACATTGGAGTCCACCCGCAACCCCAGGTCCCTGGCCTCGGTTTCCCGGAGGCGCCAGATACCGCGGCCGATATTGTTGTAAACCGGAGACAGGTGGGTGACGGCCAGGGGCAGATATTTGAGGTCGGCCGGAACTTCAGCTTGGGCCAGGACCCTTTCCACCAAGGGCAGAAAGCGGGGCGAACGCCGGAGAGTCAACCATATCCGGCTCCGGGCCTCGATCAGGAGGACGAGATTCTGGTCCACCGCTTTGAAGACCTCGGCCTGATTCAGAGGCACGGATTCGCCGCAAAAATCAAGCCCGCGGAGCGGCCCACCGGAGGAAGCGGCTCCGGCCTGGGCCGCGGTCAGGGCCGGGAACAGGATAAACACCGAGAGGACGATATGGATGATCGGTTTCATTTCAGCTTGAACGGACGGTTGGGGCATAAAAACTAAAACCCGGGATTCTTCGGGCAACATCCATTATTATTATAAAGCAGACTGCCTGATAAATCCAGCCTTTACAGTCCGGGGGAGCGCTTGGAAGGGGATATTGAATTTATCTTGACAAAACATGGTTTTACATGCGATAGTAAAACATTACTGTTATAGCGTCCGATTCTGACTGAGAAACGGGCGCCCCGCGGGGCCGGCCCCCCTATTCTGGAGGGGTGGCGGTTGCCCGGGCTTCTTTTGGGGGTCAAAAAACCGGTCGCCTCAGGCCGGCCAGTTTGGGTTACGGAAGGGAGAGAATTATGGCAAAAGTGGTTGGCGCGGTCATGGTGGCCGGCGGGGGCGTGGCCGGAATGCAGGCCGCCCTTGATCTGGCCAATGCCGGTTATTACGTTTATATGGTCGAAAAATCTCTGGCCATAGGCGGACGCATGGACCAGTTGGACAAGACTTTTCCCACCAACGACTGTTCCATGTGCATCATTTCACCCAAGCTGGTGGAGGTGGGCCGCCACATAAATGTTGAACTCCTGACCCTTACCGATATTCTGGCCATTGAAGGTTCGGAAGGCGATTTCAGGGTCCGGGTGCGGAAAAATCCCCGCTATATCGATATGTCCAAGTGCATAGCCTGCGGCGAGTGCACCAAAAAGTGCCCGGTCAAGGTGGACGATGAATATAACGAACTACTTGACAAGCGTAAAGCCATCTACGTCCAGTATGCCCAGGCCGTGCCGCTTAAATACGGCATTGACGCCGCCGTGTGCCGCAAGATCACCACAGGTAAATGCGGCATCTGCGAGAAAATGTGCCCCCCCAAGGCCATTGATTACGAGCAGAAGGCCGAGGAGTTGGTCCTGAACGTCGGCTCGGTCATCCTGGCCCCCGGCTTTAAACCTTTCGACCCCCGCGGTCTGGAAACTTACCGCTACGCCGATAATCCCAACGTCATGACCGCCTTGGAATTCGAGCGCCTTCTGGGCGCCACCGGCCCCACCATGGGACATGTGGTCCGTAGCGGCGACCACAAGGAGCCCCAATCCATCGCCTTCCTCCAGTGCGTCGGTTCCCGGGACGTGAACCGGGCCGACCAGGGCTACTGCAGTTCCGTCTGTTGCATGTATGCCATAAAGGAAGCCATCATAGCCAAGGAACACGCCAAGTATGACCTTAAGGTGACCATTTTTTACATGGACATCCGAAGTTTCGGCAAAGACTTCGAGCGTTATTACGAAAAGGCCAAGGCCAAGGGCATCCGCTTCGTCCGCAGCCGCATCCACACTGTGCAGCCCCTGAAGGACGGCGGTTTGCGTTTCCACTACGTTGCCGACCACGGCCAGAGCATCACCGAGGACTTCGACAT
>JAITBV010000228.1 GCA_031283395.1 Candidatus Adiutrix sp. | reverse complement strand
TGTAGCCTTATAAAATCAGATCAGGCTCACTTCCAGGCGGCCGGAGCGGGCCGGGTGGGAGAGGCCCAGGCTGACCGCGGCCAGCATCAGGCGCGGGGCCGGACTGGCCGCCTCCACTTCGGCCCGGCCGTAGAAACGGTCGCCGCGGACCGGCCATCCGGCCAGGGCCAGGTGCAGGCGGATCTGGTGGGTGCGGCCGGTCAGGGGCTCGGCCCGGAAGAGAATTTCCTTCATCTCCGGGGCTCCGGGAGCGAAATCCCTCTGGTCCAGCACGGTGAAATCAGTCCGGGCGGCCCGGCCGGGGCCCTCCGGGCGGGTCACGTAGCGCGCCCCCTCCTTGGCGATGGCCGCCTCGACCTGAAAAAAATCCCGTTCCGGCCGGGCGCCCAGGCCTAGGGCCAGATAAGTCCTGGTCACCTGGCCGGCCTGAAAGGCCCGGCCCACCGCTCCGGCCGCGGCCTGGTTCTTAGCCAGGAGCAAGAGGCCCGAAGTTTCGGCGTCCAGGCGATGGGGGAGCCAGAGCCCGGCCGGCCCGCCGCGGCCGGTCAATAGCCGGCCGAGGGCGGCCAGCACATTGTTATGGGCGTCGTAAGGCACCCCCTGGGAGGGGCGGCCGGCCTCCTTATGGTAGATAAGAAGGTCGTCGTCTTCGTGGACTATGCGGCCGGGGTCGGCCTCGTAGAAACGCACCGGGCCGTAGGCCGGCGGATTGAAGCGGAAGTGGCTATGGCCGGCCAGGGAGCGGACGGGATCCGAAAAGGGGCGGTCATCCACCCAAAGGCAACCGAAGGCCACCAGGGCGCGGGCTTCGTCCGGGTTCCGGCGGGTCAGGCGGGCGACAAGTTCTCCAGCTTGGCCAGCTTCGGGCGAAAGAAAGCCGGCCGCCCCGACGAGCCGGCCGTAACCGTCACTCGCCGCCGGCGGCCGGACCGGGGCCTCAAAGATATGATCCAGGTTTTCAGCCGTCCGTTTCGTCCATGTGGCCGCTTTCAATCCACTGTTCATGATCATCGAGGAAGAAAGATTCGCCCGTGTCCGGGTCGTGGGTCAGAAGCTCCAGACCTGTCAAGCCCACCCGGGACAGGGGATCGATCTGAAAATAACCGTCCCCGGGCTCCAGTGATTTTTCCAGGCCCTCGTCGATCAAGGCCAGCACATCCGGCGGGAGGCAGAAATCGAACTGTTTCAATTCAAACAGGCAGTCGAAATACTGGTCCAGGTCTATTTCGCCCTGGCTGGTTATGTTCATGAGCCGGATCATCAGGGCGTCGATGCGGCTGCGTTTGACCTTGGGCTTCAGGATCGGCACGATATCCAGCATGCCATCGTCGGACAGGATGACCAAGCAGAGCCGGTCGCCGCAGCTACGGCGCTTTTCAAAGTAGCGAAGGGCCGAATTGTAGCGGGCCCCCCGGGAGGCGTCGGCCTTGTCGCCTATGGAATCTCCATCCAGGATGACGCCGAAGGCGTGGCAACGGCAGTCCTGATCCAGAAGCACCGCCCCGTCGATCACGGAATAGGCGGCCACGTTTTCCGCCGTGACCTCGAAGGGGATCACGGCGAAACCTTCACTTTTCAAGCGGGCGGCCTCTTTGGCGGCGTTGTCGGAAAAGATGAGGGTGGTGCCTTGCTTTTCGTCGGTCAGCGTTTCCAGCATCCGCAGGATGGACCAGATCTTGTCCTCTTCCATGTCCAGGACCCTGTTGAAGGTGGACAGGAACTTGGTGCGGTCCAGCACCTTGTGGCGTTCCGATATCTTGCCGTGGTCGTAAGTCAGGAGGTTGTCGCCGTTGCAGGAAAGGGTCCAGGTCAGGTGGCCCAGGATGCTTATCTGGAAAACCTTGTCCTGCCTGGGGTCATAGGAGTCGGCCACCGTGCCGGTGCCCAGGATGTAGGAGCCGTCGGTTATGAGCAGGTTTTTGTGGCTGGTGGTCTCCAGAAGTTTGCGGAACTTCCGGTAGGCGTTTATTTTAATGGGCTCCTGGAATTTGCAGTTGAAGCTGAGGTCTGGAAAATGCCGGGGCACCAGGAGGATGTAGGAATTGTTGTCCCGGCGTTCATACTGCATGGAGGAGACAAGGTTTATGTTGCTGAACAGGGATTCCGCGTCCAGCACTTCGGGCGTACCGGCCACCCGTTCCAGGAAGCTCTCCGCAGCCTGGGCCTGGAGAAAGTCGATGCGCCCGGGGTCCAGGGTCATGGGCAGGTTCAGGTCAAAGGCCTGCCCGGCCAGGTGCTGGTCCAGGGATTTCAGGAGGGCTTGAAAAAAGGAGTCGATCTCAAAGAGATCAAGGTCGGATTCGCTGTTCAATATCCTCAGCGCGGCCAGATCGGCCCGCCTGAAGGCCATTATGGGAAAAACCACCGCGTCGCCCCAGTCCAGGGGCGAAAGGTCCACCACCTGGAACTCGGAGTCGAATTCTTCGCAGATTTCCTTCAGGCGCAGGAAATCCATGACGCTTTCGCTGTGGCGGGAATAAAAGCTGGCGCTCAAATCAGGCCCGCCGCCGTTTTCACCCAGGCTGTGAAATATCTCCAGGGGGTATTTGAGGCTGGCCAGGGACCACCGGGAGCCCCTGGGCCAGGCGCTGTGGCACACCAGGGAGAGGTCGAAAATCGGGGTTTCCCATATTATTTTCAGATACTGGCTGATGAAATTCTTCAGGTGGCGCCGGGTGGTGCTCAGGGGGCTGGCGGAGTGTTCCTTGGTTTTTTCAGACAGGGACAGGGGCGGGACAGAGCTGTCGCCACTGGAGGAGAACTCCTGGTCGAAATATTTTTCGAGTCCTTCACCCATTTACCCCGCCTCATCAACTCATGGCCCAACTCTCGGTCAAGACCCTGGTTTTCGTGTGGAGACGCCCGGCTCAAATGAAGCAGCCCTAACGACAGTCGTCTGGACTTGGAGACACTACCCACAATATAATTTTAACCCTTTATAATGTTTTTGTCAATATATATGGGTATGGACCTGAATTTTCCCGTCATAAGAGTAACTTGTCCGGTCCCTATAAATTGAAGGCCCGCCGGATGGAAAGGACGCAGCCCCGCCGGGATTCCGGACAGCCCTCCCCGGCCGGGGACGAATTTTTAATGAACACCAAAGGGTCGTGCAAAAGTCGTCGCACCAGGGCCGCGGTCATGACTTCCAGGGCCGCCCTTTGGTCGGAGTCGAAATCATGCTGGCTCAGGGTTTTTTTCAATTCCAGCCGGCGGATGCTTTCGGCTTTGCGGGTCAGGGCGGCCAGGGTGGGCTGGTGGGCCTGCCGGGTCAGCCATCGGCCGAACTTGTCCACCTCCTCTTTCACCACGGCTTCGGCCGCCGAAGCTTCTTCGGCCCGGTTCAGACGATTTTCCCAGACCGTTTCATTGAGGTCGTCGATATTGCGCAATACCACGTTCTTGAGCCGTTTGACATCGTGGGCGGCGTTCCGGGGCACCCCTATGTCGATGATGAAAAGGGGGCGCGTGGGGCGTTCGGCCAGGACAGGCCGCAGGTTTTCCGCTGTCAGGACAGGGTCCCGGGCCCCCGTGGCGGTGATCACCACGTCGGCCCGGGCCAGGGCCGCCGGAAGTTCCGACCAAGGGCGGACGGCCGCGCCGGTCTTGGCAGCCAGGGCTTCGGCCCTGGCCAGGGTGCGGCCCAGTATGGTCAGATCGGCCGCGGCGCGATTTCTCAAGTTGTTGGCGGCCAGGGCGGCCATGGGGCCGGCCCCCAGGATAACGACCCCGGCCCGGGCCAGGTCCCGTCCCCACAGGCTCCGGGCCAGGGCCACGGCCGCGCCGGCCACGGACACGGTCCCCCCGGCCAGGCGGGTTTCCCCGCGCACCCGCTTGGCTGTCCGGAAGGCCCGGTGCATCAGTTTGTGAAGGAAGGCCCCGGCCCGTCCCCGGTGGACAGACTCCCGGAAAGCCGCCTTGACCTGCCCCAATATTTGAGGTTCGCCCAAAACCTGGGAGTCCAGGCTGGCCGACACCCTGAAGATATGGCGGACGGCTTTAAGGCCGAAATATTGATGAAGACAGGGACCGAGTTCATCCAGGGAGAGACCGGCCGCCCGGGCCAGGGCTTCAGCCGCAGCCTTGGCCGCGGTTTCGGGCTGGCCTGAGACCACCAGCACTTCCAACCGATTGCAAGTGGAAAGGACCAGGCTTTCCGCCAGATCGGCGTTCTGGTCCTGAAGGGTCTGGAGAGCCGCTTCCAGGACTTCCGGAGGCGGCATTTTTTCTCGCAGCGACACCGGAGCCCGGTGATGGCTGACGCCAATGATGAAAAAATCCATGGTTTCCGATCCGTCAAATAGCCCCCCGGCCCCTTTTTATGAAAAGGGCGCCTTGGCGGGGGCGGATTTCAAAAGGCTAAGGGGCGTTGCCGCACATGATGGCTCCTTAACTGTTCAGGTCTGACGACCCCAGTTCCAGTTCCAATCCGTCGAGTTTCACCGGAGCCAAAAGGCGGGCCGAAAGGGCCGCGGCCTCTTTCAGGAGGCCGCGGGCCAGAAGGGCTCGCAGTTCATCCGATTCGGCCAGGAGCCGGAAGCGGGCCCGGCGCTCGTCCGGGCTCAGGCCCGAGTTCAGGACCAGGGGCCTTAAGCGGCCCAGCCACCTGGTCAGGGCGGCATATTCCGGGCCAAAGAGCTTTTTCAGCCGCGAGGCGGCCTCGGCGGCCAGGGCCGGGCTGGCCCCCCCGGTCCCCACGGCCAGTTGAAAATCCCCCCGGGTCACAACGGCCGGCAGAAAAAAGTCTGAACTTTCCGGCGCGTCGGCCACGTTGACCCACACGCCCCGGGCTCGGGCGGCCCGGGCCACGGCCAGGTTCAGGGCCGCCTCGTCCGAGGCCGCGAAGGCCAGACTGACTCCCGAAAGGAGGTCTTCCGAAAATTCGGACCTCAATTCCACCGCCCCGGACCGGGCCAAATCGGTCACCTCGGCTCCGGGCCGGGGTTCCACCACCAGGGCCCGGGCTCCGGCTTTAAGGACCTGGGCCAGCTTGCGCCGCCCGACCCGGCCGGCACCCACCACCAGGACCAGGCGTCCCTCAAGCCCCAGGTCCAGGAACATGCTCGTCTTCCAGCCCCAATTCCAACTCGGCCTCCCCTCTTCTGTCGGCCGGCGGAGGCCCCTGGTGCTCAAAGGCCAGGCAACACAACAGCCGCCCGCAGACCCCGGAGATCTTGGCCGGACTGAGGGAAAGCCCCTGTTCTTTAGCCATTTTAACAGAAACAGGAGCGAAATTGGCCAAAAATCCGCAGCAGCACAAACCCCGGCCGCAACCGCCCAGCCCGCCCAGGAGCCTGGCCTTGTGGCGCACACCTATCTGCCGCATCTCGATGCGGGTGCGGAAACGGCTGACAAGCTCTTTGACCAGCAGACGGAAATCCACCCTTTCATCGGCGGTGTAATAGAAAATGGTCTTGGATCCGTCGAAAGCCGTCTCCACGGCCAACAGCCGCATCTCCAGGCCCTGGAGTTCCACCCGGGTCCGGCAATAGTCAAAGGCCTCCCTTTCCCGGACCTCGTTTTCCGCCTGGAGGGCCAGGTCGGCCGGAGTAGCCAGTCGCACCAGGCCCCGGTTTTCCGTTTTTTTAGGCCCGCGCCGGCCCTTGCCCCCGGCCTCGCGCCTTCTGGCCGGGGCCGGCAACCCGGCCGGCCAGAGCAGGGGCGGGGTGACCACCTGGCCCAGGTAGACCAGGTCGTTCTCCCGGGCCACCACCCAGTCTCCCAAGGAAGGGGCCAAGTCGCCGCAGTCGTAGGTCAAAACCTGACCGCCGTATTTTACGCGCACATTGACGTATCGCATAGATCCATCTTAACACGAACCTCCCCGTCAGGCCAAGGCCCCGTGAAAAAACGAGATGACCCTCGACTGCGGCCAGGCGCGAAGTCTTTTTGCCGCCAATTGGCAAAAAATATTTAGCCGGGCTGAAGGACGGACAGCCAGTAATTGGCCCAAAAAAGTTCCGGCTTTTGGGGGATAAGCTCCAGTCCTTCATCCAGCCGGCCCAGGGCCAAGCCGACCCGTTCCAGGATCTCGGGGGTCAGCCGGCCGGCCCAGAGGCGCTGGGCCGGAGAGGCCGGCGGCCCCTCCAGCCCGTCCGGGCCCAGGGCGGCCAGTCGCAGGGTCTCCCGCCACCACAGGCGCATGAGTTCCAGGATCTCGGACCAGCCGGCCCGGTCTTCGGCCGCGGTTTGAGCCCAGCGCCAGGCCAGGGCCAGGCTCTCTTCGGGTCGGCCCTCCTCCATGATCCGGTTCAAAGCCCGCCAACGACCCCAGACCTCCTCCGGCTTTCCGGCCAGGGCCGGGCCCAGAGCGCCGCCGGAGAGGGCGGCCAGGAGGCGGGCCTCGGGCCCGTTAAGGCCCCGCTGTTCAGCCAGGGTCTGGAGCACCGTCTCCAGGGGCAGCGGATCCAGGCGCAGGGTCAGGCAGCGGGAACGGATGGTGGAAAGAACCTGGCCTTCGGCGGCCGAGGTCAAAAAAAGGGCCGAATCCGGTGGCGGCTCCTCCAGGGTCTTCAAAAGGGCCGAGGCCGCCTCCCGCCCCAGGCGGTCGGCCTCGCGCAGGATGAAAACCTTCACCCGGCCTTCAAAGGGCCTTAAAGTCATGAGCCGGCGCAGTTCCCGGATCTCCGCTATGCCTATCCGACGCCTGGACCTCGGCGCCTCCTTATCGGATTCGGGCGATCTTTCCCCGCTCGGAGCCAGGGTGACAAGATCGGGGTGAAGACCCCGGGCCATCTTCCGGCAACTCGGGCAGCGGCCGCAGGGGCTTCCGTCCGGGTCCGGCCCGACGCAGTTCAGGGCCGCGGCCAGGGCCCGGGCCAGGCTGTTCTTGCCTCCGCCCGCTGGGCCGATAAAAAGGAGGGCGTGGGGCAGGCGCTCGGCCTTAAGGAGGCTTGAAAGGAGGGCCGCGGGCCTTTCCAGTCCGATAAGTCCCCAGGGCATCAGAAAAGGCGCCCGTCCTGGTCGTCAGCCGGGGGGACCTGCGGCCTTACGGCCGAAGCCCGGCCCGCCGCCGGGGCGGACCGCTTTCCTTCACCCAGGGGCGGGGCTCCCGGGTCCAGGGCCGGGGTCCGGCGGAAATAGCCTGCCAAAGTCCGGTGGTAGGGGCTCCAACCTTCCCCGTCCGTCCCCTCGTTCAAAAAGGCATCCACGGCTTCCACCTTGGCGTCGAGATTGTCTAGGTGGTGGAGGACCAGGGCTTCCAGGATCTGAGGGCGGACCGCGGCGCCGAATTCCGGCTCCCCGTGGTGGCTCAAAAGCAGATGTTCCAAAAGGTCCATCTTTTCCCCGGGGAAGCCGGGCCAGCCGTCCGCCAGGGCCCGAAGGAAGCGGGCCCCCAGGGCCGCGTGCCCCTGCAGGCGGCCCAAGGTGGTGTAATCCACCCGGGGCGGGGGGCTGAATTCCCAGACCTTGCCCAGGTCGTGAAGCAGGGCTCCGGCCGTAAGGAGCCCGGCGTTGAGCCGTCCGCCGTAGTGGGCCGCGGCCAGGACGGCCAGACGCCCCACTGACAGGCTGTGTTCCAGAAGGCCGTGAAGGTGGGCGTGGTGGAGGTGCTTGGCCGCCGGCAGGAGGAAGAACTTGTCGGCCACCTCGGGGGCGGCCAGGGCGGCCTCGGTCAGGCGGCGGAAATCGGTGTCTTCGATGGCCGCGGCCAGGCGGAGGATATCGGCCTTCATTTCGGCCTCGGGCCGATCCGCGGTCTTGAGGTAGTCGCGCCAGTCCAGTTCGGCCGCGTTAAGGGACCAGGCCTCTCGAATGACCAGTTGTGGCGCGCCGCGGTAGCTTTCCAGGCGGCCCCGGAACCTTACCGCCGAACCTTCGGCCATGATTTCCGCCAGGTCCTCGGCGTTGTCCCAGACCTTGGCCGCCAGGCGCCCGGACCGGTCGCCCAGCTCCAGGCTCAGATAGGCCCCGCCCCGGTTGGACCGGGCCTGGGTCCGGCTCAAGACCAGGGCCCCGGCCTCGCCCTCCCAGCCGACTCTGAGATCCTTCAAAAAAATTTTGGCCCTGGTCATGGGGACAGTCTCCATCCTTATTAAGGTCATGTGAACATCGCCGGCCGTGATGATAAAGGATTAACAGAAAGAAAGCCCCGGGTCAAGACCGACCCGGTATAATAAAACTTGGCAAGGGGGACCAAGATGTGATAGCTTTAAAACCTACTTTCAACAAGGCAGGCCCCCATGACCACAGACCCCGACGGCCATCAGGTCCCGCCCGAAGGCGGCTTCCGGGAAGGCATCTACCTGGAGCAGAAGAAGAGTACCATCGGCACGGGAAGCACGGCCAAGACGACCGAATACCGCACCTTCTGGGCCACGGGACGCGTTATGGCCGATTCCGCGGTCATGATTCTCCTGGATGACGGCTTCAAGCCCACGGCCATCAAGGAAACCTTTCCCCTGGAGACCCTGACCGGGCCCAACTGGTTCTTCATTGCCGAAGGTGAAAAAAAATACCATCATATCCGGCCTCTTCTGGACCATCTCCTGGAGGCCCCGCCGGTCGCGGTCGCCAAGCCGGCCAACCCTCCGGCCAAGGCCGAGGCCGCCAAATGGTGGGAGGGCGGAAGCTCCAGCGGCCCGCCTGCCAACCCTTTTGACTTGAGTAAAGACAAAAAACAGACGCCGGCCCCCGCTAAAAAAGGCGGCTGGTGGGAAAAATAATCAAGGGAGAGCCCATGGCCGGGCCTGACCGACAGCATTGCCACGACTTTGCCGAAACCTACACCGGGCTTCTGGGCCAGGGGCTCGACCGGGAAACGGACCAGGCCACGCTCCAGGTCTATTTGCAAAAATTTTCCGACGACGAGTTGATGGCCCTCCTCCTGCCCCGCCTGAACGCGGAGGAACTCGACGAGTTCCTGGATCTTATCGGCCGGACCCTCCGGCGGCACCTGTCCGGGGAGGAATATCACCGGCTCTTTCTGCGACGCGGCCCCGAAGGTTCCCGCCAGGCATGACCGCCTGTTCCGCCACCCTTAGAAACCGTTGTTTTTCGGTTCCCTGATACTCCATGCTGGCCCGGGTTTTCAGCGGTGCCCTTCTGGGCATCGACGGCCTCAAAATTGAGGTCCAGGTGGATATTTCCGGGGGCCTGCCGCGCTTTGACACGGTGGGCCTTCCGGAAGGCGCGGTGCGCGAAAGCAAGGACCGGGTCAAAGCCGCCCTCAAAAACCAGGGTTATCCCTTTCCGGACGGCAGGGTCACTGTCAACCTGGCCCCGGCCGACTTCCGCAAGGAAGGGGCCGGCTTTGACCTGCCTATGGCCGTGGGCCTCTTGGCGGCCCAGGGTCTGTTGGCCCAGGCCGGCCTGGAGGATCACCTGATCGTGGGCGAACTGGGCCTGGACGGTTCGATCCGGCCGATCAAGGGCGCCCTGGCCCTGGCCCTGGCGGCCCGGGCCGAAGGTCTCGGGAGCCTGATCCTGCCCCGGGCCAACGCCCCGGAAGCCTCCGTGACCCCGGAGGTGGCCGTGCGCCCGGTCGACAACCTAACCCAGGTTACAGACTACCTGGCCGGCCGGGCGGATCTTCCGGCCCTGGACCCGGCCGGCGGGCCCGCCTGGGCTCCTGACGCCGAATCCGGAGGTCTGGACCTGGCCGAGGTGCGGGGCCAGGAAAGGGCCAAGCGGGCCCTGACCGTGGCCGCCGCCGGGGGCCACAACCTACTGTTCATAGGCCCGCCCGGCAGCGGCAAGACCATGATGGCCCAACGCCTGCCCTCCATCCTGCCCCCCCTGACTTTTGAAGAGGCCCTGGAGACCACCAAGATCTACAGCGCCCTGGGCCGCTCGCCCTCGGACCGGCCCCTGGTGACCGAACGCCCCTTCCGCAATCCCCACCACACCATCAGTGACGTGGGGCTCATCGG
>JAITBV010000196.1 GCA_031283395.1 Candidatus Adiutrix sp. | reverse complement strand
ATCAGGTCGTCCCCGCCCCTGGTCTGGCAGGTGATGGTGGAACCGGTGACCAGGCCCAGGGAAGCCGAGAGCAGGGACGCGGCGATGGCCCCGGTGCCGCAGGCCAGGGTCTCATCCTCCACCCCCCGCTCGTAGGTGCGCAGGGCCAGCCTGGCCGGGCCCAGGATCTTCACGAAATCGACATTGGTCCCTTCCGGGGCGAAGGACTGGTGGCGCCGCACGGCCCGGCCTATCTTGACCACGTTGATGTTTTCCAGGTCCTCCACCCAGGACACGGCGTGGGGCACGCCCGTGTTCAGCCGGTGGTAGGTCAGGCTGATGCCCTCGGCTTCCACCAGGGTCACCCCTTCCGGGCGGCCTATTTTGGGAAACTGCACCTTCACCAGGCGGTCGCTGACCACGGCTGTGACCACGCCGGCCTTGGTTTTGAAAGACATTTCCGACGGGGCCACGCCGATGCTGTTGGCCAGGTGGGCAATGCAGCGGGAGGCGTTGCCGCACATGTCCGGTTCCGAACCGTCGGCGTTGAAGAAGCGCCAGGCGAAATCCACTTCGTCGGGCCCGGGGATTATGAAGGCCGCCCCGTCCGCCCCGATGCCGAACTTGGGCCGGCACATGAGCCTGGTGATGCGGGGCATATCCTTTTCCTGGATCTGGCCCTCCCAGTTATCGACCATGACAAAGTCGTTGCCATGGCCGCTGTATTTGTAAAATGTGAATTTTTCCATTTCTTGATGTCCTTTATATGGTTTCCCCGCGGATAAGGTCGTCGTAAGTTTCCCGGGGCTTGATCATTCTGAAGGCGCCGTTCTCCGCCAGCACTTCCGCGGCCCGGGGCCGGGCGTTGTAATTTGAACTCATGGAAAAGCCGTAGGCCCCGGCGTCCATGACGGCCAGAATGTCGCCCGGGGCGACCTCGGGCAGGAGGCGCTCCCGGGCCAGGAAATCCCCGGATTCGCAAACAGGCCCCACCACGTCCGCCGCCGTCTCCGGGCTTTCCGACTTGACCGTTGGCCGGATGGCGTGGTAGGCCCCGTAGAGGCTGGGGCGGAGCAGATCGTTCATGGCCCCGTCCACCACCACGAAACGGCGCGGGCCGTTATTTTTGTTATACAGCACCTTCACCAGGAGCGCCCCGCTGGGGCCGGCCACCCGGCGGCCCGGTTCCAGCACCACCGTCAGGTCCGGCAGGGAATCCAGGACCGGCCGGAGAGCGGCGGCATAGGCGGCCGCGGTGGGCGGCTCTTCGTCATTATAGCATATACCCAGACCACCGCCCAAATCCAAATATTCCAGGCTTATCCCGGCCCGGCCCAGTTCCAGGGCCAGGGACCGGAGCCGTTCGGCCGCCGCGGCAAAGGGCGCGGTGGAGGTCAGTTGCGAACCTATGTGGCAGTCGAGGCCCACCACCTTCAGGTGGGGGTCGGCCGCGGCTTTCCGGTAGAGGTCCAGGGCTTCGTCGTGGGGCACGCCGAACTTGGAGGATTTAAGGCCGGTGGCGATGTAAGGATGGGTCTGGGGGTCCACCTCCGGGTTGACCCGCAAGGCCACCGGGGCCCGGCGGCCGCTGTGGCCGGCCACCCGGGACAGGACTTCCAGCTCGGCGGCCGATTCCACGTTGAACATCATTATCCCGGCCGCAAGGGCCTCGGCCATTTCCCGTTCCGTCTTGCCCACCCCGGAAAAGACCACCCGGCCGGGCGCCACGCCCGCTTTCAGGGCCTTGAACAATTCCCCGCCCGAGACTATGTCGGCTCCGAAACCGCCCTCGGCCACCAGTTTCAGAAGGCTCAGGTTGGCGCAGGTCTTCACGGAATAGCAGATCAGGCGGCGCCGGTCGGCAAAGGCCGCGTCCAACTCGGCCAGGGCCCCGGTGAAGGCCGAGCGGGCATAGACATAGACGGGGGTGCCGATCTCCCCGGCGATGCGGGCCAGGGGCACTCCTTCCACGGTCAATTGGCCGTCATGGTATTCAAAGGCGCCCATGTTCCGTCCTTCCATCCATGATTCCTATTCTTCAAGCCGGTCCGAGCGGACCTCGGCCCCGGGCGAAGGCCGGCTCTCGTTGCCGCTGGTATCCACGGCCGTGACCTGGTAGCGGAACACTTCACCGCCGGCCGGGGTCGCCGGGTCGAAAAAGACGTTGGTCCCCAAAAGAGCCGGGGTTATGAGGACCGGGGCCGGGTCTCCGGCGCCTTGGCGATAGACCCTGTAGCCAGCCAGATCCCCTTCCTGGATCAGGCTTTCCCAGGACAGGCGGACGCCGCCCCGGGCCAGGGCCGCGTCCAGGTAGCCCGGGGGCGGGGGCGGAGCCAGTTTCAGGACCTTGACCCTCACTTCCCGGGACCAGGGCCCTTGGGTCCTGGTCTCCTCCCTGGCCTTTAAAAAACGGCCCCGGTATTCATAGACCCGGCCGAAGGCCACCGCCAGGTCCAGGTGTCTCCCCGCCGCCGGGTCCAGGCCGGGCAGGGGCTGCCAGGGGCCGCCGGGGGACCGCTTTTCGATATCCGCCAATATATCCCGCGCCGGGCGGTTCCAGCTCAGTTCCACGGCCCCGTCGAGCGAGGCGCCTTTAAGCCGCATGGTTTCCGGCGGGGCCAGGGCCCAGACCACCGCCTCTGTCCGGGCCTGGGGGTGGACCCCGCCGTTTTTATGGAAGGCCGCCACCCGGAAATGGTAAACATGGCCGGGGGTAAGCTGAAAGCGCCATTCATAGGGCCCGGGGTCCAGGTCCCGGTCGGGAGGGGGCGTCCGGGCCGGGAGGCGGTCCACCGGTTCGGGCCGGTAACGCGGGGGGCAGCCGGAACAATAGCTCTCGTCGGCCGGATGGTCGGCCATTTCCACCTGGAAGCCGCCCAGGTTCTTAAGGGGCCGGCCCGCCATGTTGGTTTCGGGGGGCAGCCAGCTCAAAACCAGTTCCCCGTCCTCGGTGACGGCTTGTTCAAGCTGCCGCACCGGCTGGGGCAGGATGGCCGAAGCCGGAAAGGGCGGGGTCTTGACCCCGCAGGCGGCCAGAAACAGGGCCAGGGCCAGCAGCGTCTTAAGGCGCATTCCCCTAGCCTCCGTTTTTCTTCATTTCCCGGGCCAGGCGCTGCCGGGCCGCCCGTATTTGACGGGCCACGCTGGCCGGGGCCGGGCCTCCGAAGGTGGACCGGGCGGCCAGCCGGGCTTCCAGGGTCAGCTTGGCGAAGACCCCGGCGGTCGCCCGGGGGCAGAAGCGGCCCAGTTCCTCCTGGGTCAGGGCGGCCAGGGCCTTTTTTTGTTTCAGGGCATAGGCCACCGCCTCCCCGGCATGGCGGTGGGCCTCCCGGAAGGGCACCCCCTTAAGCACCAAAAGGTCGGCCAGGTCGGTGGCCGAAGCGTAAGGGTCGTCCGCGGCCTGGCGCAGGCGGGCCAGGTCGAATTTCAATTCCCGGACCATCCTGGCCGCCACGGGCAGAAGCATCTCCAGGGTGTCGGCCGTGTCGAAGAGGGGCTCCTTGTCCTCCTGCAGATCGCGGTTGTAGGACAGGGGCAGGCCCTTGACCACGGTCAAAAGGGCCGTGAGGTTGCCGATGGCCCGGCCGGCCTTGCCCCGCATGAGCTCCGCCCCGTCCGGGTTTTTTTTCTGGGGCATCATGGAACTGCCGGTGGTCAGGGCGTCGGGCAGTTCCGCGAAGGCGAATTCCTGGGAACACCACAAGACCAGGTCTTCGGCCAGGCG
>JAITBV010000190.1 GCA_031283395.1 Candidatus Adiutrix sp. | reverse complement strand
GTGGAAGTGGACACCAACACCATCACCCGGGACATGAGCAAGTGCGTCAAGTGCGGCCGTTGCGTGGATGTCTGCCAGGAGGTCCAGTCCGTCCGGGCCATCAACACCGCCTATCGCAGTCTCCATTACGAGATCACCACGCCCTATGATCAGGCCCTCATTGACGGCCCCTGCGTCTATTGCGGCCAGTGCGCGGCGGTCTGCCCGGTCGGGGCCATTTATGAAAACGACCAGACCGAAGAGGTCTGGGCGGCCCTGGACAGCCCCGAACGGCACGTGGTGGTGCAGACCGCCCCGGCCGTGCGCGTGGCCCTGGGCGACGAATTCGGCCTGCCCAAGGGGTCCATCACCACGGGCAAGATGGTCACGGCTTTGAAGCGTCTGGGCTTTGACAAGGTCTTCGACACCGACTTCACGGCCGACCTGACCATCCTGGAAGAGGGGCACGAGCTTCTGGACCGCTTAAAGCGCGGCAAGGACAGCAAGCTCCCCATGGTCACCAGTTGCTCCCCGGGCTGGATAAACTTCTGCGAAGTCTTCTATCCGGACCTGGTGGGTCATCTGTCCACCTGCAAGAGCCCCCAGCAGATGTTCGGGGCCCTGGCCAAGACCTATTACCCCCAGGTCGCGGGGGTCGAGGCGGGCAAGGTGTTTTCGGTCTCCATAATGCCCTGCACGGCCAAGAAATTCGAATCCCAGCGGCCGGAAATGTCCGACAGCGGTTTCCGGGACGTGGACGTGGTGCTGACCACCCGGGAACTGGCCCGGATGATCAGGACGGCCGGCATCGACTTTGAGGCCCTGCCCGAGAGCAAGTTTGACAGCCTCATGGGCGATTCCACGGGCGCGGCGGTCATTTTCGGCACTTCCGGCGGAGTCATGGAGGCGGCCCTCCGCACCGTCTATGAAGTGGTCACTGAAAAGACCCTCGAGTCGGTCGATTTTGAAGTGGTCCGCGGCCACCAGGGCATCAAGCATGCCGAGGTGGATCTAAGCGGCACCAAGGTCAAGGTCCTGGTCGCCAACGGCCTGGCCAATGCCCGCACGGTAATGGATTCCATCCGCGAGGGCAAATGCGACGCCACTTTCATTGAGATCATGTGCTGCCCCGGCGGCTGCGTGGGCGGCGGCGGTCAGCCCTACTGCAACAGCGGCATCAAGCTCCAGCGCATGGACGGTCTCTACGAGGCCGACCGGCTCTTGCCCATGCGCAAGTCCCATGAAAACCCGGAGGTCAAGGCCCTCTACGAAAAATTCCTGGAGAAGCCTTTGGGCGAAAAATCCCATCACCTCCTGCATACCCATTACAGCACCGGGGGCAAGGATCACTGGAAGGGCGGTGGTCATGGCGGCCACGGCGGCCACGGCCACTGACCCCGGCTCCTTACGACGACCTGAAGAAGGCCGCGGCTCCCCTCGGGCCGCGGCCTTGCCTTTGGCGGATAAACCATCTCTTGTCTTGAAGAGCTTTTCGTATTATAATAACTCGTATTTTTACCGCCGGAAGCCCTACGACCAGATCGCTGACCGGCCGGAAGGCAGACGACCACCTGGAGGAAGACGACCATGAGCGAAGAAACCGCCGCTGGGATGGACGCGATGGAAACGATGAAGCCGGCCGAAATATCCGGCCAGTTTTTGAGCGAAAATGAGGGCAAATACCTGACCTTCCAACTGACCGAGGAAGGTTACGGCATAGGGATCCTCAAAGTCAGGGAGATCATAGGCATGCTGCCGGTGACCCCGGTGCCCCAGACTCCGCACTTTCTCAAAGGCGTCATAAACCTGCGCGGCCAGGTCATCCCGGTGGTGGATCTCAGGCTGAAATTCGGGCTGATGGAAGAGGAATACACCGAGCGCACCAGCATCATAGTGGTGGAAGTCAAGGGCATGGCCAACAATATTCCCATCGGCATCGTGGTGGATACTGTTTCCGAGGTCATAAACATCACGGCCGAGGAAATAGAACCGGCCCCGGCTTTCGGCGCCACCATCAAGATCAACTATATCCTGGGCATGGCCAAGACCGACAGCGGGGTCAAGATACTTCTGAATATCGACCAGGTGCTGTCAGCCGAAGAACTGGGCGCTGCTTGAAACTGGCCTCCCTGGCCGCGGCGGAGGAAATGGCCGGGGCCGTGGGCCGCTGGGCCTTGGCCCGGTTGCACCGCCTGGCGGGGCAGGCCGGCTTTGCCGGGCGCCTTTTAAGCCTCAGCCGCCGGCCTTTCCAGGTTCTTCTGCTCCGGATGGCCCTGGAGGAGGTTTTCAAGCTGGTCCGGGGGGCTCTGCCCCTCACCCTGATGGTGGGCTTCATAATGGGCGCGGCCTGGGCCTTCATCTGGCTGAGGCCTTTGGCCTATCTGGGCGGCGGTCTCGACACGGTCACTTCGGTCCTGATCACGGTCAACTCCCTTCTCCTGGCGCCTGTATTCGTTTCCGTCATCGTAATTTTCGGTTACGGCGTTTCCACCATATGGGACTTGGCGGTTATGAAGGCGACCGGCCAGTTTGAGACCCTCACCCGCCTGGGCGTGCCCCCGGAACATTTCCTGGCCCTGCCCCGCATCGCGGCCACGCTCGTCGCCCTGCCGCCGCTTCTGGCCGTCTTCACCCTGGTCTCCTTTGTCGGCGCCTACCTCATGGTCTGGCAATACACCGGCCACTCT
>JAITBV010000149.1 GCA_031283395.1 Candidatus Adiutrix sp. | reverse complement strand
CCATACCCGTGGTCATCATCTCCACCCACTCCGATTCCAAATACATTTTCCGGGCCCTGCGCCTGGGGGCGGACGACTACCTCATAAAGCCCCCCACGGCGGAAATGATCAGCACCGTCCTAACGAGGATCTTCGACCATGACTGGTAATCCTGCCCCGTTGGCGGAGGGCCGGGAACAAGGCGCTCCACCGGAAATCGACCGCATGGCGGTGAAAATAGCCCACCTGGACCGGCTTTTAGGGCTGACCGGGGAAATCATCATCACCGCTTCGAACATTTCCATCCTCCAGCGCCACCTGTCCACGGTCGCGACCTCCATTGACAAAAGTTCCATGGAGATGGTCAAGAACGCGGCCCTGACGGCCAACCGCATCTCCTCCGACCTCCATCACCTGGTCATGGACATCCGCATGGTGCCCATAAAGGATACCTTCCTGAGGTTCCGGCGCCTGGTGCGGGACCTGGCCAAAAAGAAGGGCCGCCAGGTGAACTTCGAGATAGTCGGCGAGGATACGCTGGTGGACAAGACCGTGGCCGAAAAGCTCTATGAGCCCCTGGCCCACCAGATCCGCAACGCCATAGACCACGGCCTGGAAGACCCCCTGGAGCGCAAACACCAGGGCAAGGACGCCACCGGCCAATTGATCCTCACCGCCTATAAAAAGGAAGGGTTCACCTTCGTCTCCGTCGCCGATGACGGCCAGGGGCTCGACGAGTCCCGCATCCGGCATACGGCGGTGGAAAAAGGCTTCCTGTCCCCGGCGGCGGCCCAGGCCATCAACCAGGCCGAGTGCTGGAACCTCATCATGCAGCCCGGTTTTTCCACCAACACCGAGGCCACGGAGATATCCGGGCGCGGGGTGGGCATGGATGTGGTCAAGAACACCGTCGAGACCCTGGGGGGGGAGGTGATCATCGAGACCGCCCCTGGCAAGGGCAGCATCTTCACTTACAAGATACCCCAGCTTTCGGCCGTCAACATCACCGACGCCCTGATCCTCAGAGTCGGGGAAAGCTTCTGCGCCGTGCCCATAGGCAACGTCGTGGCCACCCAGTCCGTCGAGACCAGGGACGTCATCACCACCATGGGGGCCACGGAAAGCATCCAATACCTGGGCGCCATCATCCCCATGCACGATCTGCGCGCCCTTTTAAGCGGCTCGCCCCTGACCGAAAACCCGGAGACCCTGGCCATCATCATCATCGACGCCAAGAACGGCCGCATCGCCCTTAAGGTCTCGGAATTCATCCGGCCCCAGAAACTGGTGCTAATCCCCCTGCCGGAGATATTTTCCGTCAGGGGCGTTTCGGGGACCACCATCCTGGGCGGCAACCAGTTGGGCATGGTGCTGGACCCCTTTGAACTCATAGCCCTGGCCACCGGCCGCACCGTGGAAAGCGGCGGGGACGCGCCCGCCCTTTTCGACCTGGGGCCGTCCGAATTCGAATCGGACGCGCCGCCTTCGGCCCTTCCTTCGGAAGAGCCGGCCGCCGCCCCGGACGCGGCCCCGGACGCCCGCCTGGAAAAAACCCGCCAGGACCTGGACGAATCCGTGGCCGAAGAATTCTTCATTGAGATCCACAACATTCTCAGCGAACTCAATGAAGACATTTTCCAATTGGAAAAAGACCCTGAGAACGCCCGGCGGGTCAACACCATTTTCCGGCATTTCCACTCCATCAAGGGCAATTTCATAATGACCGGCTTCACCAGCGTGGGCGCTTTCGTCCATGAGGTGGAGACCGTGCTGGACCGGGTCCGGGAAAAGGAACTGACCGTAACCCAGGAACTCATCGACCTTCTTTTGGACGTGGTCAAGAACCTGGAAGCCGGGCTGGCCCGGATCAGGGGCGGCCAGGGCTATGAAGTCACCGACGCGGACCTTCTGGCCGCCCTGGCCACTTTCCACAGCCCGGAGACCAAGGGCGAAACCACCACCGAGGAGGACGCCGGGACTTTTCACCTGTCCCCCCTGGCCAATATCCTGTATTACACCAAGCTGATCAGCGGCCAGAGCCGGGTCTTCCAGTCCTTCATAGGCCTCAGCCGCTCCTTCCAGGATCCTTCCCTGGCGGTTTACCTGGTTTTGAAGCGCCTGGCCGAAGTGGCCGACCTTATGGACACCGTGCCGGCCCTGGACAAGATCGAGCGGGGCCTGGCCGCCAACCGCCTGAAAATCATGTTCTCATCAAATCTGTCCCTGGCCGAGATGAACCGCTTTTTCGAAAAGCAACTGGTCCGGTATTACAACGTGGTCGAGTTCGAAAACATGCTCGTGGACTAAAGGGCGTCAAGCTTTAAGTCCATGCTTGGGCGAGGGGGAACAATGGCGAGAATACTTCTGAGCCTGGCCGACGAGAGCCTGACCGCCCGCGCCGCCGAGGCGCTGGAGACAGGACGGCACGAACAGGTCACGCACGCCTTGGGGGAGCTTCGGCTGGAAGGCCTGACGGAGGCGGCCAAGGCCCTGGCGGAGGCCGATCCGGATGTGGTGATCATGGACTACCGGCCGGAAGACGCCGCCGGCGTCAAGCTCATGCAGACCGTCTTCGACCTCGCTCCCCTGGAACACCATCCGGCCTTCATATTCATTGAAGGCCCCGGACAAGGGGCGGCCCGGGAAGAAGTGCTCATGGCCATAAACGAGGGGGCCCAGGCTTTTCTGCCCGCCGATTTTCAGCCCGCGGCCCTTTCCAACTATATCGAGCGGGCCCTCCACGGGCCGGGCCGGCTACGGCCCCGGGCCAGGAATTCCCATGACGCCGACGGGGCCATTCTCAAACTGGAGGAGACCCTGGGCCAGATCCGCACCCGCAGCCTCGGCTTCCAAAAGGTCGTCGGCCACCTCCTGGCCACCCCGATCACCACCCAGAACCGCAAGGTCCTGGTGGTCTCCGATTCATCCTACCAGCGGGAGATGCTCAAGAAGATCCTGGAAGACTACAATTTCCAGGTCCTGACAGCCAGCGCCCCCCCCGACGGCCTGAACGTGGCCTTAAGCGAAAAGCCGCGGATCATAGTCAGCGATCTGGAACTGGAGGGCTCGACCGGCCTGGAGTTCTGCCAGTCCTTGAAATTCACCCACAAGCTCGTTCCCTGTCATTTCGTCATCTGCACCGCCAACCAAACCAAATTCGCCAAGGTCATGTCCCCGGGCAACGGAGTCGACGACTGCCTGCTAAAGCCTTCCGGCACGCACGATACCCTGGACTTCGTTTCCCGGGTGGCCATGGGGCTCCTGCTGTAGTGGCCGTCCGGGACCCGGGCTGAAGGCCGGAGAACCACAGCATGAACCAGGCGCGCCTGAACCAGAGCCGCCGGTGGCGGGGAGTTCTCCTGGTGGTTCTCTGCGCCTTGGCCTATTGTGTCAGCTTCGACCACGGCCGCGATTCCCTGCGCCCCCGGCTGGCGGAACTGGGCCGCCACAATGAGGTCCTCCGGGGGGAAGTGGACCGCCTGAGGGGGGAGGTGGCGCGGCTTCAGGGCCAGTTGGCCGCCTCCCCGCCAGACCCCGGCCAGACCGACACGGGCCGCATCTCCCTGAGATTCAACCAGATCAGAACCCTCTTTGACGGTCGGCTGGTCCTGTCTGTTCAGGATTTCGACCACAATGCCCGCTGGGCTCTTATCCAGATCGATTTCGTGCGGGAAAACCGCCAGATGACCAAGGAACTGACCGTGGGCGACAGCCTGGTCTTCAGGCTTGGCGGCAGTGACTGGGCCGTGGTGCTGGCCGAACTGACCATGAGCGCGGCCAATCTCAACCTCATGGAAATAACAAGCAACCCATGAACCCCAGGCCTTTGACTTACGGGGAGATCAAAATCGGCGATGTCGCGGCCCTCAGCCTGAGAGCCGCGGCCGAGACCGTGGACGATTACGCCCGCCTGACCGGCGACCTCAACCCGGTCCACCTGGACGAAGACTACGCGGCCCGCTCGTTTTTCAAAAAAAGGGTGGCCCACGGCCTTTTGGCCGCCGGCCTGATCAGTGCGGTGCTGGGCACGCGCCTGCCCGGACCCGGCACCATCTACCTTCGCCAGGAACTGGATTTCAAAGGCCCGGTCTTTCTGGGCGAGACCATCACCGCCCGGGCCCAGGTCCTGGAAAAGTTCGACCGGCAGGAAAAGATCAAGCTGCGGACCTGGGTGGAAAACCAGGACGGCCGGCTGGTCATGGACGGCTCGGCCCTGATCCTGTTCCGGCCGACGGACCAAAGCTGAACCATGACCAAGGCCATGCCCGGCCCTTACCTGGGCTTTCAACTTAAAGGCGTCAGCGATTTCCTGGCCACTCTGCCGGCCCTGGGTTTTCTAAAGGAACACTCCGGCGCCCAGGTGGGGATGGTGGTGACCCCGCACCTGGCCGAGCTGGCTTTCCGCCACCGTTGGATCGACGAGGTCTTCACCCTGGATCCGGACCGGGAGGGCCGGCACCTCAGGCAGGTGGCCCGGGCCATTGCCCGGAAAAAATACCGGACCGCCATCATCTTCGACGGCCGGATACGCTCCCTTCTGACCGCCGCCCTGGCCGGCATCGGCAACCGCCTGGGCGCGCGGGGACTGCAGTCCTTAAGCCCCCTGTCGCTTCTCTACAGCCATGAAGTGGACATAGTGGACAACCTCTGGTCCCTGGAATCCCAGGCCTACCGGGCTCAAAAACTGACCGCCGCCCTCCTGGGGCTGGCGCCGGGAACGCCCCTCAGGCCGCCTCCGCCGGAGGCCGATCCGGTCAGCGCCGACCGGGCGGCCAAACTATTGGGAGAGCTTTCGCCCGAAGGCCCCCGCATCGGCCTGTCCCTTCAGGCCGGGCGGCCGGAAAAATCATGGCCCCTGTCCCACTTCGCGGCCCTCGGCCGGAAACTGTGGCGGGCTTTCAAGGCCGCGATCTTCGTGGTCGGGGCCGAATCCGAGAGCCTCCTGGCCCGCAACCTGGCCCTGGCGGCCGATGTCCCGGTGGCCAATTTCTGCGGCCGGACCAGCCTGACGGATGTCATCGCCCTGGCCGAGGCCAGCGACCTGTTCATAACCGAGGCTGTCGGCATCTCCCACCTGGCCGCCCTTACCGAGACGCCGGTCATCAGCGTCTGCACCTGGAGCAACCCGGCCCTCTGGCCTCTCCAGACGCCTTACGCCCGGATCATGGTCTATGAGTGGGCCTTGAAACGCTTCGGCCTGAAGCCTTCGGACGGCCCCTGGCTGCGCCCCTGGCTGACTGCGCCGGTCATCACCCCGGATATGGTTTTCCAGGAATCCCTGGTCATGCTGAACGCCGGATCGTAGAGCCTCAGATGAAATTCATAGATCAGGCCACCATATACGTGAGTTCAGGGGCGGGGGGGGCCGGCTGCGTCAGCTTCCGGCGGGAGAAATACGTTCCCCGGGGCGGGCCCGACGGCGGCGACGGCGGCCGGGGGGGGGATGTGATCCTGGAAGCCTCGGACCAAAAGGAAACGCTTTTGCGCTTCCACCTCAACCAGCACTTCCGGGCCGGCGGCGGCCGGCCCGGGCAGGGACGCCGCCGCTTCGGCGCGGCCGGAGCCGAGGCCCGCCTCATGGTGCCGCCGGGCACGGTGGTCCTGGACGCTGAAACCGGGGAGGAACTGGCCGACCTGGCCGAGCCCGGCTCTGTTCTGGTGGCGGCCCGGGGCGGACGCGGGGGCCTGGGCAACTCCAATTTCGCTTCCGGCGGACACCGGGCCCCCCGCCACGCCCAGCCCGGCGAAGCCGGAGAGGAAAAGCGGCTCCGGCTGGAACTGCGCCTTTTGGCCGATGCCGGCCTGGTGGGCTATCCCAACGTGGGCAAATCCACCCTCATCTCCCGGGTGAGCGCGGCCCGGCCCAAAATAGCCGACTACCCCTTCACCACCCTGATCCCCAACCTGGGCGTGGTGGACGCGGGACAGGACGCCCCGGACGGGCCGCGGTCCTTTGTCCTGGCCGATCTGCCCGGCCTGATCGACGGCGCGGCGGAAGGGGCGGGCCTGGGGCACCGCTTCCTCAAGCACCTTTCGCGCTGCGCGGTGCTGGTCCACTTATTGGATCCGCTGCGCCTGGACCCGGCCGCCCCCACACGGGACCTGGACCGCCTGAAAAAAGAACTCAAGGCTTTTGATCCGGCCCTTACCCGGAAAAGCCAGTTGGTGGCCCTGGGGAAAATGGATCTGGCCGAAGGCCGGCCGGCCCTGGCCGCCCTCAATGAAGCCCGGCCCCGGATGAAAGTTTATCCGTTTTCCTCGGCCACCGGGTCCGGGCTCAGGGAATTGGTCTGGGCCATCTGGCGGCGGGTGGAAAAAAGCCGCCGAGATCGGGAGGTTTCCGATGAGCGGGATTGAACGCGCGCTCTTGAGCGTTTACGACAAAGAGGGCCTGATGGAACTGGCCCTAGCCCTGGCCGAGACCGGGGCGGAGATACTCTCCACGGGCGGGACGGCCCGGGCCTTGACCGAAGGCGGGCTGAAAGTGGTGGAGGTGGCTGATTACACGGGGTCGCCCCAGATATTGGGCGGCCGGGTCAAGACCCTGCATCCCAAGGTCCACGCCGGTCTCCTGTTCCGCCGCGATTCGGCCGAACATGCCGGGCAGATGCGGGAACTCGGTTTCGGCCCCATCGACCTGTTGGCGGTCAACCTCTATCCTTTCGAATCGGTCGTGGCCCGGCCGGGGGTGACCCTGGAGGAGGCCGTGGAGAACATCGATATCGGGGGGCCCTGCCTAATCCGGGCCGCGGCCAAGAATTTCGACTCGGTGACGGTCGTCTGCGATCCAGCCGACTACGCCCGGGTGGCGGCGGAATTGCGGGCCCGGGGCCAGACCACCCCGGCCACCCGCCGGGAATTGGCCCAAAAAGCTTTCGCCCGCACCCAAGGCTATGACCGGGCCATAAGCGCCTACCTGGAGAGCCTTGGCTTGTAAACCCCCTTATCGGCCAAGGCGCCGTAAGGCGGCAAATAGAAAAATTTTCATGGATCAAGTCACCTACCGCAGCCCCACCTATTATGAACTGGGCCCGCCCCCGGAACTGGACTGGCGTCCCCACCGGGGGCCGGACTACCGGGAATACCGCCGCCAATGGGACGAACGGAGCCTTAAGGGCGAGGCCGGCGGCTTCCCCCTCCACCTGGATGTGGACCCGACCAACCGCTGCAACCTCAGTTGCCCGGTCTGCCCCCGCACCCATTATCTGCGGACCGGCCGCTCATCCTGGAACCCGGCGGGCACCTGGGGGGATATGGATTTCGCCCTGTTCGAGAGGCTGATCAAGGAAGGGGCGGCCGGGGGGCTCCGGTCCATCAAGCTCAATTTCCTGGGCGAACCCCTTCTGGCTCCCAGGCTGACGGACATGGTCCGCCTGGCCGCCGGAGCCGGGCTGTGGGTCATGCTCAACACCAATGCCACGCTCCTGACCGAGGACATAGCCGAGGCCCTTTTGACCGCGGGTCTGACGGATATTTTCTTCTCCTTTGATTCGCCCTACAGGGCGGAATATGAAAAAGCCAGGCCGGGCGCGGATTACGACCAGGTCCTGGACAACATCAGGGCCTTCATGGCCGTCCGGGAGCGGCTGGGCCTTTGGGCGGTGCAGACCCGGGCTTCCATGATCCTGCCGGAGGCAACCGAAAACCAGGATCAAGTAAAGGCCGATTATATTCGCCTGTTCCGCGGCCTGGGCGTGGCGGAAATCGGCTTCGGCCTGGCTTCGGAGGTAGGCCGGGATTACGGCCGGGACTTCGGTCTTCAGCCCGGCTTCGTCTGCCCGGACCTCTTCCGCCGCCTGTTCGTGTTCTGGGACGGCCCGGCCGGGCCCTGCTGCGGCGACTGGGACCGCCGGCTCCCGGTGGGGCGGGCCGACCAGACACCCTTAAGCGAGATATGGCAGGGCGAGGCCTATCAAAAACTCCGGGCGGCCCACTTGGCCGGCCGGTACGGGGATATCCCGGCCTGCCGGGCCTGCAGCGTCCCCTATCTATCCACCCTGGCCTGACAAGGTCCCGTAAGCCGGCCCACCGCCGCCCAAGGGACATAGTGAAAGGAAAAAAATGGACAATAGCCCCCCTAGCCTGGAAACCAACGAGCGCATCAGCCGCCGCTTTTTCGACCTGGTCCTTAAACTGGTGGCGGAACTGGAAGCGGAAAACGATCAGGACGGCCTGGAGGTCCTGCCCACGGTCATAGTCACCACCGGGGTCATGACCATGTGCCGCTCCCTGACCGCCGAAACCGTGGGCCTGGTACTGGACGCCTTGAAACTAAAGGCTGAACGAGGAGACTTCACCAGCGGCCGGGACGTGCCGGAGGCTTGATAAAGCGGGGGGAATTCTAAAGGTCGTCGTCCTGGTGGCGGTGGCGCTGCTCTTCCAGCATATAGTGCTGGAGGACCTTCGGCAGGGCCAACTGGGCCTCGTGGCCCAGGGCCTGGAATTTCAGCCCCAGGCTGGCCGTCTTTCCGTCCGGGTTCAATTCCAGGCGGACAACGAGGGCCTGCCCCTTCAGATGCCTGACCGGCAGTTCCTCCTCGTCCGGGAAGGCCAGCTCGAAGGACAGCTCCTGGCCGAGAGTGTAGGGCGAAGGAGTGGAGGTTTTCAACATCAGACCGCCGGCGGAAAAATTCAGGAGACTGACCGGGGCCGGCTCAGGGTTGACAGCCACGGCTATGCCGCTGTTCCGGCCGGGATCCAGGCGATAGGCCTGGCGGACATTGCTTTTGGACAGGCTGGACTGGCCGGGCCGGCCCAGGACGATGACCGACACCAACTGGGCCGATGACGGGTCGTCGTGATGGAGCTTGTATTTGTCGTCCAGCTCAAGGATGGTGGCCGTCCAGCCCCAGCGGGTGATCTCATGGGTCACGAGGTCGTAGTGGACGACGCTGGCTTCCAGCTTTCGTCCCTGATTGGATTTCCCGAGGGGAGGATTGGGCTGGACGATGATGAGCCGGTCGGAGGGCAGATCCAGGATCATGGACGAGCGGATATCGGCCTGTCCGGTCAGGTTATCCACCTCCAACATGAGATCTATTCTGGTCTGGGGCCTTAAAAGGCGATCAACGGTGATCGGCCGGGACGGTGCTTTTTTTACGTCGCTCATTGTTCACTTGATCTTGGCATGGAAATTTTGGAGATTATAGTATTTTAAAAGAATCTTTGCAACCGGCTCCGGCCCGGCCCGGCCCGGCCCTGGCCTTGAAGCTGGCCCTATTCGATATCCTGACCCGGCCCCTGGCCTGGCTGCCGCCGGCCTGGGGCCTGGCCCTGGGTTCGGCCGGCGGCCGGCTGGCCTTTCACCTCCTGGCTCGCCGGCGCCGCATCGCCCTGGCCAACATGGAACTGGTGCGGGCCACGGGATTTCTGCCGCCCGACTTCCCGGCCAGGGCCACGGCCCGGTCCGTCTTCGCCAACCACGGCCGCGGGGCCTGGGAAATATTACGTTGCTACCACCGGGGCCTGGCCCCCTTTCGGGCCGACTGCCGCCTGGCCGAAGGCCGGGAATACCTGGTCCAGGCCCTGGGGGAGAGCCGGCGTTCCGGCCGGGGCCTTTTGATCCTGACGGGCCACCTGGGCAACTGGGAACTGATGTGCCACTTCACCGCCGAATTGCTCGGCTTCAGGCTCAACATAGTCGGCCGCCGAACGGGCAGCCCCTTTATAAACGCCCTGGCCGAGCGCCTGAGGTCCACGAACGGCAACCGTTTTCTGGACAAGGACGGCTCGGCCCGGGATATGCTGGCCGTTCTCAAATCAGGCGGTGTGCTGGGCACCCTGGTGGATCAGGCCATCCTGAAAGACTCGCCCAACTCCAAGACCCTGGCGCCCTTCATGGGCCGCGAGGCCACCTTCAACCTGGGGCCCCTGCGCCTGGCCCGGCGGGCCGGGACCGCCATCGTCCTGATACTCTTCCGGCGGGAGGGCCGGACCCATTTCGGGCATATCTTCCCGCCTCTCCCGCCGGCCCCGGACCGGCCCGAGGAAGAGGACCACCGGGCCAAGGCCGGCCAGATCAACGCCTGGCTGGGTGAGTTTATCCGGCGCTATCCCGACCAATGGCTCTGGGGCCATCGCCGCTGGAAGACCAAGAACAAATCAAGTTTCGCTTGATTTGCCCTTGGTCTTACAGCGCCTTCAAAAGACTTTCCACCACGAAATCCTGGGCTTCCCCATCCAGGCCGGGGTAGAGGGGCAGGCAGACCTGGCGCCGGGCCACCATTTCCGTGACCGGCAGGGGTTCCAGGGGGGCGGCCAGGTAGCCGGGCCGGCTTGACCAGAGGGGCTGCCGGTGGCCGGCCACGGCGTAGACCTCGCCGGCCAGGTTTACCTGGAATTCCTCCCGGAGCCGCTTTTTGATCCGGTCCCGGTCCAGGCCCTCTGGGAGCAGGGCCATGTATTTGTAATAAGCCGGCCTGAGCCCCGGGGGCGGCAAAACCGGCCGGACCGGGGCCCCGGCCAGGAGCCGGTCGTAAACCGCGGCCGCGGCCCTTCTGGCGGCCAGGATACAGTCAGCCTTCCTCATCATGGCCAGGCCCAAAAGGGCATGTATCTCCGAGGGGCGGAAGTTGCCGCCCCAGAAATGATGGAGGTTGGAGCCGGGCTTGATCTGGCCGTGCTGGCGGATGATTTGGAGTCGCTGGTAAAATTCCCGGTCGGAAGTGGTGACCAGGCCGCCTTCGGCCGTGGTCAAGACCTTGGTGGGATAGAAGGAGAAGGCGGCGGCGAACCCCAGGGAACCGGCCCGGCCTTCCGGAACTTCCGCGCCGTGGGCGTGGGCCGCGTCCTCGATGAAGGCCGCCCCGTTGTTTTCGGCCAGCTCCTTTATACGGCGCCAGGCCGGGGAGATGAAGCCGCCCAGGTGGACCAGGATGACCGCCCGGGTGTCGGGGCGCATTTTACGGGCCAAATCTTCCGGGCACATCTGGAAATATAGGGGATCACAGTCCACCAGGATGATCCTGGCCCCGGCGGCGATGGGGGCCAGGGCGGTGGCCAGGAAAGTGTTGGCCGGCACGGCCACGGAACCGCCTTCAACTTCCAGGGCCCGGCAGATGATCTCCAGGGCCGCGGTGCCGCTGTTCACGCCCAAGGCGTGGCCAACGCCGCAAAACCCGGCGAAAGCCCGCTCAAAAGCCAGGGTCTTATCCCCCATGGCCAGGCGGCCGCTTAAAAGCATTTCTTTAAGCTCGCCGCAAATGACCTCGGCATCGGCCTGGTCAAAGGGGATTTTCAGTATGGGCACTTCCATTTTCAGTGGCCCAGGTTAAAGAACTCCTCCACCGGGGTGGTGAAGACAATGCCGCCCCCGGGCTCGCTGAAAATGGGCAGCCGGCACACGGCCTCCACCACGTCCCGGGAGTGGTCCGCCTGGGCCACAATAAGCAGCATCTCCTTTTCCGGGGCCAGACTGATGCCGAAAAACTTGACATCGTCTTCAGTGCCGGTGCCCCGCGCGCTGAGGATAGTGCCGCCCCTGGCGCCGGCCTGGCGGGCCACGCTCATGATCTCATCGGCCTGACCGTGCGTGATGATGCAGGTGATCAGGATATTACCGGGTCCCATGCCTTCCCCCCCGGCGCGCTCCGGCGCGCTCTCCGCCGTATTTTCCATCTGGTCCCCCGGCCGCGCCAGGGAAGCGGCGTCAAGCACCAGGGCCAGGCCGCTGATCTGCTCCGGGTGTTCCAGGCCGGCCCGAAGGACCTCCTTGACCACGCTGTCCGACTCGTCATGCATAAGGGTTATGAGCAGGGCCTCGGTCACCGCCTCATCATCATCGTGGCCGCCGCCGAAATATCGGGACAGGCCCCGGCCCACGGCCTTGGTTCCGCCCCTGGCCCCGCCTTCCTTGCTCGCCGCCAGGACCATCTCGCCGCTGTATTTGCCCACAATGGTTATGAGCAGCTTGGCGGGCCTGAACAATACCTGATCCACAATACCTCGCTTAAATCAACAAACCAAAGGGTCCGAAAATCCCGAAGGTTTACAGGAAAAAATAAATCACGATGCCCCCGGTGGTCGAAAGGACCAGGAAATAGGGCACCATGATCTTCACCATCTGCAAGTAGGACAACTTGATCAAGGGGGCCAGGGACGAGGTCAGGAGGAAGAGAAAGCCGGCCGTCCCGTTGGGCGTGCCCAGTGAGGTTATGTTGGTGCCCATGTTTATCACCGTGGCCACGTTTTGATACCAGTCCAGGGTAAAAGCGCCTTCCTGGTAGGCGATATCCATTTCGGCAATGAAGACGGAGGCCACGAACACGCTGTCGCTGACCATGGACAGGATCCCGTTGGAGAGATAGAGAACCAGCAACTGTGCATGCCCCTCAAAGGACAACACCCAGCGAATCACCGGACCCACTAGGTGCTGATCGTGGACCACGGCCAGGATGGCGAAAAAAATGACTATGAGGGTCACAAAAGGCATGGCGTTGTTGAAGGCTTCGGCGAAATCGTGTTCCTTGGTCATGCCGGTGAAGGCGGAAAGTATTATGATGACCGCCAGACCAATGAGGCCCACTTCGGCCACGTGGAAGGCCAGGGCCAAGAGCAGAAGCACCGCCATAAAGCCCTGGAGGATATACTTATACCGGCCCTGGCCGGCGGCCTGCTTGGCCTTCTTTTCATAATCGTTGACGATGAGCTGGCGGATCTGGTCCGACAACTGGTAGCCGAACCCAGGGACGCGGAATATCTCCAGGAGGGGACAGGTGATGAAGCCGACCAGCATCACGGGAACGGCGATAATGCCGCAGTGCCGGAAGAATTCGAAAAAGGACCAGCCCATTTTCGTGCCGATCATAAGGTTCTGGGGCTCGCCCACAATGGTCAGGGTGCCGCCCAGGGCCGTGCCGACGGCCGAGTGCATGATCAGGTTGCGCAGAAAACCGCGGAACTCGTCGAATTC
>JAITBV010000112.1 GCA_031283395.1 Candidatus Adiutrix sp. | reverse complement strand
TTTTCAGCTCCACTATGTTCCCACCACCAGAGGTAAACAGGTTCTGGCCGACTTGGCTACAGTGGCCAAAATAGCTGAAAAAGTCTATCTGGCCCCCGACCCTGACCGCGAAGGTGAGGCCATCGCCTGGCACTTGGCCCAGGCCCTGGCCCTTCAGGACCCCCAGCGGGTCACCTTCACTGAAATTACTGAAAAAGCGGTCAAAGCCGCCCTGGAAAACCCCCGGCCCCTGGACATTAACCTGGTCCGGGCTCAAGAGGCCCGCCGAGGCCTGGACCGCCTGGTTGGCTACACGGTCTCCCCGGAACTCACCCGTCTCCTGGGTAGCCCCCTTTCGGCCGGCCGGGTCCAGTCTCCGGCTCTGAATCTGGTGGCCGAGCGGGAGCAGGGTGTTCGGGATTTCAAAAGTTCCACCCACCTTGGAGTCGAACTGACCTTTGAGGCCGTGGACGGGGTGACGGACGGATGGAAGGCTCAATGGGACAGCCGCCCCTGGTTGCCCGAAGGCCTGGAATACTTCCAGGATCAGGACATGGCCGGAAAAATAGCCACCCTGAAAAACCTGACCGTGACCTCTTACCAGGAGAACGAAAGTCGGGTGGCCCCTCCGGCCCCCTTCACAACTTCCACCCTCCAACAAGCGGCCTCCAACCGTCTGAAATTCAGTCCCAAAACGACTATGGAACTGGCCCAATCCCTTTACGAATCCGGTTCCATCACTTATATGCGCACCGATTCCCCCAACCTCTCCGAAGAAGCCATTGCCGCCATCCGCTCTCTGGCTGTGGAAAAAGGCTGGCCTCTGCCCTCCCAGCCCAGGACCTGGAAAAGCAAGGAAGGGGCTCAGGAAGCCCACGAGGCCATCCGGCCCACCCATTTTGAAGTGGAGGACACCGGCCGGAGCGAAGCTGAAAAAAAACTCTATCGCCTCATCCGTCTCCAGGCCCTGGCCAGCCAGTTGGCCGAGGCCGTCTATGCCGTGGCCACGACCAGCCTGGAAGGAGAAATAGACCAGAAAACAGTCACTTTTACGGCCAAGGGCCGAAGACTTATTCAACCCGGCTGGCGGGTTCTCTTTGGCTCGACGGACGATGACGAAGAAGACGAACCTTCCAACCCTCTACCCAAACTCCGGGAAGGGGCGCAAGCCGTCCCGGTAAACGGCCAGGTTTTGGTCAAAAAGACCAAGGCTCCGGCCCGCTGGAACGAGGCCGGGCTGATTCGGGAGCTGGAGAAGCGCGGCCTGGGTCGGCCTTCCACCTACGCCGCCATCCTCGACAATATCACCAGCCGGGGCTACGTCAAGGTCGAGCAGAGCCGCCTGGTCCCGACCCCTTTGGGGGAGAAAATCATCAAACTCCTGGCCGGCCGCTTCTCCTTCCTGGATTACGAGTTCACCCGCCAGATGGAAGCCCGTCTTGATGAAATCGCCGCCGGGCACGGTGATTACCTGGCCGTGCTTCGGGAAACCTACGACACCCTGGGCCGGGAAATGGAGGAGTTCCGCAGAATCCACAGCCACCCCTGCCCCAAATGCGGAAAACCTCTGCGCCGTTTCATCAGAAAAGACAGCGACAAGAGCTTGAAAGGCTATGATTTTTGGTCTTGTTCCGGCTACCCGGAATGCAAGGCCAGTTACCCCAACCAAGACGACCGGCCCTACTTTGGACCGCCAATCAAAGCGGCGGCCTGACCGCTATCCAAGGAGGTTTTTATGAAAAAAATGATACTGGCTCTCTTGTTGGCCCTTTCTCTGCCTCTGGCTGTCGGTCACGCCGAACTGCGGCCCAGGGACAACGACCGGATTTTGGCGTCCACGGCGGGCGATACGGCCGCCAAGGCCGTGGCCGGCCAGGTGGCGACCCGGATGGGCTTTTACCCCGCCACTTCCTCAATCTGCGCTCCCGAAACCTGCGACGACTACTACAAGGCCAACGTCTGGTCCGGTCTAAGCTACAACTACTTCTATAAGACCGGGCCTGCGGCCCTGGTCGGCGGCCAGACTTTGGGCCAGGTCGGCTTTGATAAATGGGCTTCCGACAATCTGCTCCTGGGTTTCGTTGTGGGCGGTGAACGCTTTAACTTCAGCGGCCCGGGGGAGGCCCGCCGAAAAACCGCTGCTCTGACCGTTCTCCCTTATCTCGGCTACCGCATAAATGATAGCCTGGCCTTGGACGCTTCCATCGGCCACTCCTGGATGGACACTAATGTCTGGCCTGAAGACTCCGATGAGGCTATTTACGAATCCCGAGCCCAGCGTTTTACCACCGCCGCCGGCCTGACAAAAGCCGGGCTTTTCGGTCCCTTGGCCGTAAGCGGCCGTCTGGGCGGTCTCTACCTTCATCAGTCAAAAACCTACGACCAGGCCATGCGTCCATCCGAGGACGGCTGGCATCTTTTTCAAACCAGCCTCAGCGGCCGGGTCGTCTATCTGGCCGGCGATTTCAGACCCCATTTTGGCCTTACCTATTTGCAGGATTTCGGCCGCTCCGGCATAGACACGGCCGAGGCTGACTTCAATCTCGGTTTCACTTGGGCCATGACCGCCTGTTCCGATTTGGTCCTGGAATCGGTTTATGGCGTCCGTGAAAACATGAACAAATACGGCGGCCGTCTGGCCTTGCAACTCAACTTCTAACCAGGAGAAAACCCATGAAACGAGTCTATATCTGTTCCACATTTACGGGCGATAGCTCCGCCACCTACACAATAGCCCGCGCCTTATTTCTCAAAGCCGCTGCGGCCGGTTTCGCCCCCTTCAGCCCTATTCTGCTCCATGCCGGTTTGGGCGAAGATACGAACAGTAGCCGGCTTACCGCCCTCAGTCTCGGGTTGAATTTTCTTCCGGTCTGTAACGCGGTCTGGGCCTATGTGGGTGCGGGCGTCACCATCGGCATGAACCGGGAACTCAGGTTGGCCCGGGAAATAGACAAGCCGATTTATCAGTTCCTAAATCTGGATGAACCGGCCCCAAGGCCCTGGCCCCCCAA
>JAITBV010000106.1 GCA_031283395.1 Candidatus Adiutrix sp. | reverse complement strand
TCTCGTAGGCCAGGCGGTAGGGGTCTTCCCGGATGAGGCGTTCAGCCTCCTCGCCCAGGCGGCGGAGGGCCTTGAGTCCCACGGCCGGGCCCAGGCCGAATTCGGCCAGAAACTCCAGGAGGCGCTTGAGCCCCCGGTTGCGGCGCCAGCCCTCAATGATGGCTTCCCGGCGATGGGCCCCGAGACCCGGCACCTCGATGAGGCGCTCCGGGTTTTGATCCAGTATATCCAGGGCCGCGGGGCCGAAATAGTCCACCAGGCGGCCGGCCAGCACCGGCCCCAGGCCCTTGATGAGCCCGGAGCCCAGGTATTTTTTCAGCCCGGCCTCGGTCTTGGGGGGCAGGAGCCTGGCCCGGTCCACTTGAAACTGGCGGCCGAACTTGGGGTCTTCAACGAAGCGGCCGGTCATTTCTATGAATTCACCGGCCACCGGGGAGGGCAGATGGCCCACTGCGGTCAGGATGCGGGCCGGCTTGCCGGTCCGCACTGAAAGCACGGTCCAGCCATTGTCCGGGTTGGCGAAGGTGATGCGCTCGATGCGTCCGGTGAGGGTTTCCTCCATAGTCAGCCGGCCGCCAGTTCCAGGGCCAGATCCAGGCCCCGGGTGGGGAAGAGCCGGGCCGGGGCGGCCGGGCTTACTTTCCAGCGGCCGTCAGGCTCACGGCGAAGGCGGATGTAGAAATCCTGGGTCAGGTGGCCCTCAATGACCAGGGCCCTTTGCAGACCCTCGGCCCGGCCGGAGTCGTAGATAAACTCCTTGAAGCGGATCACCAGGTCCGGGGTGGCCAGGCCTTGGGGCCGGTAGTCGGCCGGGTCCAATTGGGAACGATAAAAAGCCCGCACGTTGATTTCCTCAGGCTTCGCCAGGGCCGGGTGGCGGGTTTTCTCCGCGAGGGTCTTGCCCCCGGCCAGGCGGTAGAATGAGCGCCAGCCGGCCCCCTGCCATTTTCGCTCATACTTGGTGTCCAGTTCCGGCGGCCGCTCGGAAAGGCTCAGACCCAGCGCCGAATCCCGGGCCTGGTCCAAGACCCAATCCGCCAGGTCGCGGCTGTCCGTGACCAGGAGAAAAAGGCCGTCCGGGGCCAGGCGGTCGGCGGCCAGGTCCAGAAACTCCCGCTGGCAGAGCCGCTGGCCGGCCTGCTTGGGGTTGGGCCAGGGCAGGGGGAAAAAGAGGCGGCAGACGGCCAGGGACTCGGGAGCGAAAAACCGGGCCAGGGCGACCTGAGCCTTTTCCATAACCAGCTTCACATTGGGGCGGGGCGGGGCGGCCAGGCGCCTTAAGGCCCTTTTGGCCGAAGCCCAGGCCACCTCCACCCCCACAAAGTCCCGCTCGGGGTGGGCCAGGCTGCTCTGGTGGAGATATTCCCCGTTGCCGAAGCCGATCTCCAGTTCCAAAGGCGCCCGGCGGCCGAAGATACGGGGCCAGTCCAGGGGCCGGGGGTGGGACTCGGGCTGGACCAGGGGCGCCAGGGACCGATAGTATCGATTCAAGATCGTCCGAAGCCGGGCACGGCCCAGGCCCGTTCCAGGCGGCCGAAAACCCAGGTGGCCAGGGTGACCAGGGCCAGGTAAAAAATGGCGGCGCAGAAAAATGATTCGGTATAGCGAAAATAAAAGGAGCCCACGGAAAAGGCCGCGCCGGTCAGTTCCTTGACTGTCAGGAGATAGGCCAAAGAGGAGTACTTGATTAGATAGATTATCTCATTGCTGCAGCCCGGCCAGGCCAGCCTTAAGGCCTGGGGCAGGATAACGCCGGTGAAGGACTGCCACTTGTTGAAGCCCAGGGCCCGGGCGGCCATGAACTGACCGCGCTTGATGGAGAGAATGGCCCCCCGGATGTATTCGGAGTGGTAGGCCCCGCTGCAGAGGATGAAAACAAAGACCGAGGTCCCGTAAGCCGAAGGATAGCAAAGCCGCCAGAATTCCGGCAGGCCCCGCTCCTGGCAGAAGGGCTTCAAAAGAAGGCCCACTTCCGGGAGCCCGTAGTAACAGATGAAAAGCTGGACCGCCAGGGCCGTGCCCCGGAAAAGGGAAACGTAAGCCCGGCAGGGCTTAAGGAGCCAGCCCGGGTGCCCGGTGCCCCGGACCAGGCCCACGGCCACGCCGAGGGCCAGGCCGCCCGCGGCCGAGGGCAGGATGATGGCCAGGCTGAGCTTGAAACCCTTCCAGAGTTCCGGCCAGAGGGCCTGGTAAAAGGCGGACTCAAGCATCAGTCCCGCCCCATCAGTTCGGTCAGCTTGGCGCAGAATTCTGAGGTGCGGCTTTGGGCCCCTGGGGCCAGGAGTTCGGCCGGCGGCCCCTTTTCGGTCAGGCGGCCCTTTTCCATGAACAGGATCTCATTGGTCAGGTGCCGGGCAAAGCCGATCTGGTGGGTGGCCATGAGCATGGTCATGCCGCCCCGGGAAAGGTCGGCGATGACGTTTAAGACCTCGCCTATGAGTTCCGGGTCCAAGGCGCTGGTGGGCTCGTCGAGGAGCATGACCTTGGGGTCCATGGCCAAGGCCCGGGCAATGGAGACCCTCTGCTTCTGGCCGCCGGAAAGCTCGGCCGGATAGAGCCGGGCCTTGTCGGCCAAACCCACCCGGGCCAGCTCGGCCCGGGCCCGTTCCAGGGCCGCCCGGCGGGGGATCCTTTTGACTTTGCGCAGGGCCACGGCCACGTTGTTTTCAGCGTTGAGATGGTCGAACAGGTTGAAATCCTGAAATATCATGCCGATTTCCTGGCGGAAGGCGCAAATGTTCCGCCGGCCCATTTCCGCGGCCGACCGGCCTTCCAGCAGCACCTCGCCCTGATCCGGCCGGTGAAGATAGTGGAGGCACTGCAATAAGGTGCTCTTGCCGCCCCCGGAAGGGCCGATGAGCACCTTCAGCTCGCCCTGGGCCAGGGCCAGGGAAACATCGTCCACGATCAGCTTGCCGCCGAGGCTTTTGGAGAGGTTGCGCGCTTCCAGGATGGGCATGGTCAGTGGCTGTCGGCTTCGGCCAGGCCCGGGAAGCGGACCTGGCGATAGAGTTTCATCAGGAGCCCGACCCCTATCAGGGTCAGGACGTAATAGGCCAGGCCGGCCAGGGCGAACATGAGGAGGAATTTATAGTTCGTGGCAGCCACGCTTTTGAACCGGAACATAAGTTCCTGGCAGCCGATGGCAAAGGCCACGGCCGAATCCTTCAAGAGAATGGAGTATTCATTGGACCAGGCCGGCAGGGACACACGGAGGGCCTGGGGCATGATGAGGCCCCGCACCGCCCCGGCCGGGGTGAAGCCCAAAGCCAGGGCCGCCCGGAACTGGCCGGACGGTATGGACATCAGAGCCCCCCGGAAAATCTGGGATTGATAGGCGGCGCTGCAGAGCCCCAGGGCCGTCACCGCGCTGAGAAAGGCCGGGAAGCGGACCCGGGCCTGGAAGAGGTCGTTGACCAGGGCCTGAAGCTGGCTGTAGAACCCGAAGTGGACCATTAGAATAAGGAGCAGAACGGGTATGCCCCGGAAAAACCAGACGTAGACAGCCGCCAGGCGCCGGGTCCAGGCCGGGCCGTAAACCTGGAGCGCGGCCAGCACCGTGCCCAGGGCCAGGCCCATGACCATGGCCCCGCTGATGAGAAGGACGGTCTGGCCAACACCCTTGAGAAAGAATATGGCCGTCGCCCCGGTGAGCTGGGTGGATTTCCACCAGGCGGCCAGGGCGACGGAAGAGGGCATGATCAGTGGACTTCACCCGGGTTGTATTTCTCGATCAGCGTCTGCCAGTAGGGGTCGGCCATGAGCTTGGTCAGGCCCGCGTCGATCATCTTCAGGGTGTTTTCATCATTCTTGTTAATGCCCACGGCAAAGGCCTCATCGGGGATGCCGGCCGAACCGATGATCTTAAGGCC
>JAITBV010000053.1 GCA_031283395.1 Candidatus Adiutrix sp. | reverse complement strand
TCCTTTGTCGGCGCCTACCTCATGGTCTGGCAATACACCGGCCACTCTATCCTGGCCTTCATCGTCTCCCTCAGCGACAACGCCAGGGCCCTCCACTTCGTCACCATCAGCCTGAAAAGTCTCGGCCTGTCCCTGGCCCTGTCCTTCTTTACCGTCTATGGGGGCTTCCTGGTGGAGACCGACGGTCTGGACCGAGGCTCGGATATTCTCAGCCAGGCCCTGGCCGAGGCCTTTTTCTTCAGCATCCTCAGTAGCCTCCTGGTTTCGGCTTTTCTGCGGTGATCTAACGTGTTCCAGCCCCTGGAAAACGAAACGGCCGCCCCGGTTTTGAAGGCCGAAAGTCTGCGGGTGGCCGATGAGGACGGCCGGCTCCACGGCCCCCTGGACCTGGCCGTCAGACCCGGGGATCTGGCTCTGGTCGTAGTCCAGGACTTGGAAATGCTCCGGCGGCTCATGAAGATTTGCCTCTCTTTCGAGCGGCCGGATTCGGGCCGGCTTTCCTGGTGGCCGGGGGGCGGCCCCGGCCGAGCCTTTTTCCGTCAGGTCGGTTATGTGGACCGCCAGAGCCAGCTTTTGCACCGTTGGTCGCTCCTGGACCACTTCCACATCTTTGAGAGTTACTCGGGCCGCCCCGGGGACCCGGGCCAGGCCCGGGAACTCCTGGAAACCCTGAATCTGGCGGCCCAGGCCGAACTCCCGACCGAAAAACTGCACGAGCCTTTCCGCCGCCTGGCCCTCTACGCCCTGGCCCTTTACCAGCGCCCGCGCCTGATGCTCCTGGAGCGCCCGTTTCAGTTTCTGGACCGGGATTTCGGGCTGGTCTGGGGCCTGATCCGGGGCCGGGCCATGGCCGGGGAACTGGCCGCCATAGTCTTCGACCGCACCTGGGAGCCATATCCTCCCGCTTCCTTCCGCCATACGGCGGTTTTGGCCTCTTCTCCCGCCTGACCTGTTGATTTATCTTGAGGCTCCGGCCCAAAAAGTGTAAAATATATACAAGATATTGTGTCAGTCCCTTATAAAATGATGAGGCTATGAACGCTCCTTATACTCCTAGGGAAAAATTGGCCGGCCTCTTTCTCCTGGCCGGGCTTCTGGCCGGCTTGGCCATCACCGCGGTCATAGGCGGCGGGCACGATTGGTTTCGCCGTTACAATCATTATTACGCCGTCTTCAACAACGGCTACGGCCTGGAACCCGGAGGCAAGGTCAAGTTTCTGCGCACGGATATCGGCCAGGTGACCCGCCTGGAACTGACCGACAACAACAAGGTCAAGGTCCATTTATCCATTCGCTCTGATTTCGCCGACCGCATCAAGACCGACAGCGTGGCCAACATAAACAGCCCCACCTTGATCGGCAGCGAATACATCGATGTCCTCCCGGGCACTGCAAGGACCGCCTATATCCCCGCCGGCGGCCAGATCCCGGCCGTGGAGCGCAAAAACCTCTCCGAATACGTGGAAGACCTGCGCCTTGACATCATGCTGGCCCGGGTGGAGGACACCATGACCAACGTGGCCAGTCTGACCAGCCAGCTCCAGGAGCCGACCGGACCCTTCCTGGGCACCCTGGCCGACATCCGCCAGATGACTTCCACCGTGGTGAGCGGCCAGGGCAGCCTGGGCAAGGTCCTTTATGACATCGAAGCCTACGGCAAGCTCAACCAGAGCCTTGACGACGTCAATGCCATCACCGGCAATGTTTCCGATCTGAGCGGCCGTTTGAATCGGGAGCTTCCGCCCATCATCCGCCAGGTGGAACAGGGGACCCGTCATCTGCCGGAAATAGGGCGGGGCGTCAGGGAGGGGCTTCGCGGCGCCAACCAGGTGCTGGAATCGGTCAAGCGCAATTTCCTGATCCGGGGCAACCTGCCCCCTGATCCGGCCCCCGAAACACCCACCGTGCCTGCCCGCCAGGGGTTCTGACCTTGCCGGTCCGAGCCATCGCCCTCCTGGCGGTCCTGGCCTTCGTGACCCTGACGGCGCCGGGTTGCGGCGGCCCGTTGCCTCCGCCCGACCCGCCCAACCTGGCCGAGGCCAAGGACAGCCTCAGCCGGGGCAATTATTGGTTCGGGCGGGGCTGCTACCGGGAAGCCGGGCGTTTTTTCAAGGAGGGGGAGATTTCGGCCCGCCTCAGCGACGAGGTGGGGCTCATAATTCGGGCCTTGAACGGCCAGGGCGCGGCGGCCCTGGCCGAAGGCGGCCTGGACCGGGCCGCGAACCTTCTGGCCCAGGCTTTGGACCTGACCCAGGCCCAGCCCGGCCGGCCGGAATTGGACCGCATTCTCGGTAACCTGGCCGCCCTGGCCCAGCGCCTGGGCCGGCCCGGGGATGCCGGCGATCTTTGGCGGGCCGCGGTCCAGGCGGCCATCCAGGCCGGGGTCTCCCCGGCCACTTACCAGTCCAGCCTGGCCCGGCTCCACCTGGCCGCCGGCCGGCGGGAGGAATTTCTGACCCTGGCCGACCAGGCCCTGGCCGGGGCCCGGGCCGCGGCGCCCCAGGCCGACCCGGCCACGCCTGAAAATCTGTCTCTGGCCGATGCCTTGAATCTGGCCGGCCAGGCGGCCGGCCTGAGGGGGGATCAGGCCGCGGCTGAAAAATTTTTCCGCGAAGCCCTGGCTCTGGACCGCCGGATGGAATATACCCCGGGTCTGGCCCAGGACACCGAAGCTTTGGGGGAACTTTTGAGCCGGGGGGAGAGGTCCGGTGAGGCGGCGGGTTTTCTGGACCGGGCCTTCTACCTGCGCCTGGCCCTGGGCGATGCCCGGGGGGCCGCCCGGGTCCTGGCCGGTCTGAAAAATTTGGCTCCGGAAATCCCCGTCAACCTGGAAGGGTATCAGGCGGCTCTGAGAAATCCCGCCCCTTATCGCCTGGATCAGCGCTGCCCCTGATTTTTAGACCAGTTTCAACAGGGCTTCCCTGACCCGCCCCAGGCCCCGCTCTATGTCGGCCTCGCTTACGGCGTAGCTGATCCTGAGGGTCCGCCCGTCGCCGAAGCCGGAGCCCGGCGCAATGGCCGCGCCCGCCTCCTCCAGGAGGTAGTCGGCCAGGGCGTCGTTGTCGGCCAGGACCCGGCCGTTGTATTTTTTTCCCAAATAGGCCGAAACGTCCGGGAAGGCGTAAAAAGCGCCCTGGGGCCTAAGACAGCT
>JAITBV010000027.1 GCA_031283395.1 Candidatus Adiutrix sp. | reverse complement strand
CTTTCGGAAAGGTCCGTGGCGCAGACCACGGCGGATAATTTGAACATTTCAGCCTCCGAAAACCAGGCCTGGAGCTTCCCGGACTATTTCATCCCAGGCTTCCGGCCCGGAAAAGCTCTCCGCGTAGAGCTTCAGCTTGGGCTCGGTGCCGCTGGGCCGGAGGGCGAACCAGGAACCGTCGGCCAAGGTGACCTTCAACCCGCCCAAGGCGGCGCCGTTGCCGGGCGCGGTGGAGGTCGCCGCGGAAACGGTGAGGCCGGCCAGGACGACCCCCTGGAAACGCCCGGGATCCACGGTCTTAAGAACAGCCTTATCCTGGTCCGTTACGGACGTATCCAGCCGGCCGTAACAACTGACCCCGTGGCGCTCTGTCAGGCCCTTGTATATCTCGTGGGGAGCCCGACCGGTCCGGGCCATGATCTCAGCGGCCAGGAGGGCCAGGGCGAAGCCGTCTTTGTCAGTGGTCCAGGTGCGGCCATCCCGCTGGAGCAGGCTGGCCCCGGCACTTTCCTCGCCGCCGAAGAGCAGGGTACCGGTGGCCAGACCCTCCACGAACCACTTGAAGCCCACCGGCGTTTCGTAAAGCTCCCGCCCTCCGGCGGCCACGACCCGGTCCAGAATGGTAGAAGAGACCATGGTCTTGCCCACCCTGGCTCCGGCCGGCCAGTCCGGGCGATGGGCCAGAAGATAGTCCACGGCCACGGCCAGGTAGTGGTTGGGGTTCATCAGTTCCCCGCCCGAGACGATTCCGTGGCGGTCGAAATCAGGGTCATTGCCGAAGGCCAGGTCAAAGCGGCCGCCACAGTCCAGAAGGCCGGCCATGGCGTAGGGCGAGGAGCAATCCATGCGGATGACCCCGTCGCTGTCCAGAGGCATGAAGGAGAATGAGGCGTCCACACCGGGATTGACTACTTCAATATCCAGGCCCCATTCTTCGGCGATGGGTCCCCAGAAGTGGACCCCCGAACCGCCCAAGGGGTCGGCGGCCAGTTTAAGGCCGGCGCTTTTGACGGCCGCCATATCCACCACCCCGCCCAGGGCCCGGACAAAGGGCCGGAGAAAATCCTCCGCCCGGGCCGCGGCCCGGGCCCGGGCGTAGGGCCGGCGCGGGATGGCCCCGGGATCCTTCAAAAGTTCATTGGCCCGCTTCTCGATCCAGCCGGTGACATCCACATCAGCCGGACCACCGTGGGGAGGATTGTATTTGATACCGCCATCTAAGGGGGGATTATGGCTGGGGGTGATGATGAGCCCGTCGGCCAGGGCCTCGGGCCGACGGCGGTTGTATTCGATGATGAGAAAGGAGATGACCGGGGTGGGCGTGTATTCGTCACCCTCGTGAATATGGGTGGGCACCTCGTGGGCGGCCAGCACCTCCAGGACGGTGCGGAAAGCGGCCTCGCTAAGGGCGTGGGTATCGAAACCCAGAAACAGGGGGCCTCCATGAGCGCGGCCCCGGCGGTATTCCGCCACCGCGGCCGCCACCGCGGCCACATGGGCCTCATTGAAGGAACCGGCCGAAGCCGAGCCCCGATGGCCGGAAGTGCCGAAGGCCACGGGAGCCGCGGCTTCGACGGTATAATAATCAGCCAGGAGACGAGGCAGATTGACGTGTTGTTCCACCGGGGCCTTAAGCCCCGCCAAGGGGTGAACCATGTTAATCCTCGCTTTGTATCAACTTGTAAGAGCCCGGATCAAAGCCGGGGCTCCAGCCAGAGGGGCATCCTCGCCCAGTTCCCCCCGGACCAGTTTCAGCCGGGCCGGATCGGCCACGACGATACCTTGGGCCATCACTTCCCATAGCCGGGGCCGGATGAATTCAAAGGCCCCGGCCGCTCCGCCTCCGATGACGACTCCCTCCAGGCCCAAAAGGTTGAAGACTCCGGCCAATACCAGGCCCAGGGCCTCACCGGCCCGCCGAAACACGGCCAGGGACATGGGATCGCCCCGCCGGGCCAGATCGTACATCACTTTGGGCGTCAAACGATCCGGCGATCCCCGATAGAGAGTATCTTTTTTCTTCTTCAGCCATTCCCGTCCCAGGCGGGCCATACCCGTGGCCGAGGCGATTGTCTCCAGGCAGCCCCGACCCCCGCAGCCGCAGGGCGCGCCCCGGGACTCCACCCGCAGGTGGCCGATCTCCACCGCGCTGGCGAAGGCGCCATACCACAGTTTTTCATCAATTATGAGACTCCCGCCCACTCCGGTGCCCAAAGTCAGGACCAAAAGGTGCTTAAGACCCCGCCCGGCTCCACCGTGCCATTCCCCCAAGGCGTAGAGATTGCAGTCATTTTCCAGAAAAACCGGCATACCCAGAGCCCGGCTCATTATCCGCGCCACGGGCACATTGACCCAGCCGGACATATTGGGCGCCTTTAGCAAAATCCCCTCGGACTGGTTGATCCAGCCCGGAACGCCGATGGCCAGCCCCCGGGGGGGGCGGCCCCGGGGGGCCTCGGCGGCCAATTCCTTCAAATGCCGAATGACCTCGGCCATGACCAGATCCGGCCCCCGGCTCGAATCAGTGGAGAAACCATGACGGGCCAATATATGGCCGCCCTCATCCACCAGGCCCATATAGATATTGGTGCCGCCTATATCCGCGGCCAGGCAGGTTTTCTTGGAATTGGCCATACCGCCTCCGGGACCTGGTGCCTAATTGCAAAAATTTAAATCTATCCGGCGGACGCGGAGCCGGGTTTGAGCCTGAAGGCCTGACAATCCTGGCCCGAACTGCGCCGCACCACCGTCGAAGGGAGATTCCTGGACTTGAAGCCCATCAGCCGGCAACCATGGGGGGTGGACGCCTCCCAGGTAATGTAATAATACCGGCAGCGTCGACAGTTGACTGCTTTGGCGGACGAACCGACAGTCAAAACCCCGCCTCACCGCCGGTCGGCCTGGGCCAGGTAGTCCTCGACAAAGGTCAGGGTCTGGCGGTAGGCGTTGAAGGTGGAGATCAGGTCTTCATGGTCCAGATAGCGGGGAAACAGGAGGATCATGATGAGCAGCCGGACTATGAACTGAATGAAGCCCAGTATGCCCCTCAGAGCCTGAAGATTGGCGGCGTCCAGTTCGCCAGGCACATGCCGGCGCATAAGGGCCATCAGGTCGGGCACGTAGCCGCTGACGGCCTTGGCATCGCGGAAGACCAGATCCAAGATATCCTGCTCCGGGGGCATAAGGCGGGGCGGGGCGGCCTCGGACATCATCCGGCGCCACAATTCTCCGTCCAGGCCGGAGGTGAGATTCTGAAGCCTCTGGTTCAGCTCCGTGAAATCTTTCATGGTTCTTCCTCCGCCGCATCAAAATGTAGGCCCTCCGGCGGCGCGAGGGCCTGTCTTTCAATAAGTCAGAATATTCGGATGGACCTGATTGTCCCGGCCGGACAAGGCCGCTAGATCGGCCAGCCGGTCGGCCAGGCGGTCATCGTCAAACAGATCACCCTGGCTCGAAAGCCGCCAGCTCCAGTTGCCGAAGGCTGTGCCGGGGACATTCAGCCGGGCGCTGTCATCGAGATTAAGAAGGTCCTGGGCCGGAGTCAGGGCCAGGGCCGCCGGCGAAAACCAAGCCAGGCGGATAAGAGCCCAGGCCGCGTTCTCCTCGGTGACGGGGCCGCCGGCCAGTTCGGCCAGTTGGCGCCGCTTGAGTTCGTCCGCCTCCCGGCGAAACCAGCCCCGAGTGGTATTGTTGTCGTGGGTGCCGGTATAGACGGCGTTGTCGGGTTCCACCCGGAAAGGGGCGTGGGCGGAGAGTCCGAAATCTTCGCCGAAGCCGAACTGGAGCACCCTCATGCCGGGGTAGCCGAACTTCTGTCTCAGGGCGGTGACGTCCGGGGTGATGATCCCCAGGTCCTCGGCGATGATGTTCAGAGGTCCGTCGGCCGAAGCGGCCGCGAAAAGGTCGGCCCCCGGTCCGGGGTGCCAGGCGCCGCCGGCCGCCGTCTCGGCGCCGGCCGGCACGCTCCAGAAGGCGGCGAAGGCCCGAAAATGATCCAGGCGCAACCAGTCATAGAGCCCCAGTTCATGCCACAGGCGGTTTTTCCACCAATTGAAACCGTCCCGGGCGTGTTCCTCCCAGTTGAAAAGAGGGTTGCCCCAGAGTTGGCCGTCCCGGGCGAAATAATCCGGCGGAACGCCGGCAAGGGCCGTGGACCGGCCATCCTCGCCCAGGTGATAAAGGCCGGGTTGGGCCCAGACATCGCTGGAATCATGATTTACGTAAATGGGTGCATCGCCAATGAGGCCCAGGCCCTTTTGATGCAGAAGTTCCTTTAGTTCGGCCAACTGGCTGAAAAAGATGTATTGTGAGAATTTTTCCCGCAGGATGGATCTGGCCAGCCGGGTACCGAAAAGCCTCAGAGCGCCCTCGTCGCGATGGCGCAGATCCTCTGGCCAGCCGAGCCAGCCCGCGCCGCCGAAATGGTGCTTGGCGGCCATGAAAAAGGCGTAGTCGTTCATCCAGGTGCCGTTGCGCCAAGCGAAATCCTGGAACCCGGCGTTGGTCTCCAGCCTGGCCTCGGCCCGCTCAAAGGCCAGATCCAGAAGAGCGGTCTTGCGGGCTGAGACCCGCTCGAAATCGACCGGGCCATCGGCCGATAGTTCGGCCGCCCGGGCCTCGTCAGCGATGAGCCAGCCGTCCCGGACCAGGAGATCGGGGCTGATCAAAAGAGGGTTGCCGGCAAAGGCCGAATAAGCCGAATAAGGGGAATTGCCCAGCCCTGGGGCGGTGGGCGAAAGGGGCAGGACCTGCCAGAAATGGAAGCCGGCCCGGCTTATAAAGTCAGCCGCCCGATGAGCCGCCGGCCCCAGGTCACCCACGCCATAGGGCGTGGCCAGGGAACTTATGTGCAAAAGCAGACCTCCCGCCCGCCAGCCCTCGCTGATACGGCTCATACCGTCTTACCTCACTCTTTCCGGCCGCCGTCGGGGTCCGTCCCGGAGTCCCGGCTCAGTTCCTCGGCCACTTCCTGGACGTGTTTCACCAGCCGCAACCTGGGCCGCACATGGGGGCCGCCGCGTTCGGCGTGTTCGCCCCCCGACATATATTCCTTTATTTTGTCGTTGAACTGGGAGTTCTTTATTCTCAGACCGTTGATGAGGAAATAAATTACGACCGCCTCCTCCCAGGCGCTGGTGGGGGCGAAATCCAGCATCCGCTCCTTGTAGCGCGGCAGCAAGGCCGTGAGGGTCTCTTCGTTCAAGGCCATTATCTGCCTGGCGATCTTGCTTAAAACGTCTTCAATCATAAAGGCCTGTTCATCTTCCGCGTCAGGGGACCGGTAATTGGACAA
>JAITBV010000261.1 GCA_031283395.1 Candidatus Adiutrix sp. | reverse complement strand
TTCAGCGCAATGCGCGGTGCAGGCCGATAAAATGGCAGTTCAAAACGGCAGATGCCAGGATAAAGCTTAAAAGCGTATATCCTCAAATTTAAATGTTACATGGTACTAGATAGCCGGCGGGCCGGCACATCATGGCCTTGCTGGCTTCCTTGGTGTCGTTTTCTCCATCCAGGTGCTGAAAGGCCAACTCAAAAAAAGGGTACCGGGCGCCCACATAAGCGGCCCTGAGTTCCTTGGTGATTTGTTTAAAATTTAGGTCAGGAAATTGGGCTGGGCAAGGCGATGGGGTATCATAATAGGAAGACATATTTTCTTTTCTTTCGGAGCATCTCTAAAATCTGAAGGCCATGATAGCGGATAGCTAAAAATTTGTCGAGCGCGGCTGGGAAAGAAGGTATTAGGCATCATAGCGGCCCGGCCGGCTGGGCGAAGTCACTTGGCAAAAAGTTGTTGCGGTAGAATAGTTTTTTGATGGGGGCTGGGGGCGACAGCCCCCAGTAGCGAAGCGCCCCGCCAGGGGCGCCAGTCAATTAAAGAGGACACGTCAGACCTCTGCGGGTGCCGCGGAGGTTTTTTGTGTCTGCTTATTGCGATTCGTGCGCTTTCAAGGCCATATCCGTCCGAACCTGGCCTCATATTGAAACATGATCCGTAGGGGAAGGGTCAACTCAACCTTGGCGGTGGAAGCGTTTTTCTATGGTAACGCGCTCAATGAGCTGGATGGCCGGGCGGCCGTGGGGGCAATAGGCCCCGTGGGGTTCCCGGCTCAGGTCTTCCAGAAGCCGGGTCATGGCTTCCAGGCTCATCTTTTCCCCGGCCTTGACGGCCGCCCGGCAGGCCAGACTGTAGAGCCAACTGTCGGCCAGGGCCTCCAGGGCCTCCTTGAGCCCCGCGCCGTCCAGGGTGGCCGGATGGTTCCGGCCGGCCCCCAGGATCTCCATAAGCGGTGGCCGGGGGTCTTCTCGGCCCAGAACGGCCGGCACGCCCCTTAAAAGGAAACCGCCCCCCTCGCCGAAGGGTTCCAATTCAAAGCCCAGGCGGGCCAGGTGCGGGAGCAGTTTTTCCGCGGCCCGGGCCTCCCGGGGCGGGAGTTCCAAGGTTTCGGGCAGGAGCAGGGTCTGGCTCGGGAGGCCCGTTTCAGCCAGTTCCAGCTTGAGTTTATTGAACAGCAGGCGTTCGTGGGCGGCGTGCTGGTCCACCAGATAGAGGCCCCGGTTCCCCTCGGCCAGGATGTAGCTTTGATAGAGCTGGGCCAGGGGCCGGAGGGGTTCGAAGTTCGGGGCCTGTTCGGGCCTGCTTGGTTCAGGTAGCGTTTGTTCGGATGGGGCCGCATCCAGCCGCGCCGGCTCGGCTCGGCTTGGTTCTGGCGTTGCGGGCGGGGCGGAATAGTCGGTCTGGTCGTCGTCCAGCCAGGGCGGCCGGGCCGGGGTTGGCGAAGACCGCTCCGGATCCGGCCGGGCCGGGCGGCTTGGGGCTTCGCTCCAGGGCGAGTCGGCCCGGGGCGCCCGGCCCACGGCTCCGGCCACGGCTTCGGCCAGGGCGGAGAAAATGGCCTGGGGCCGGCGAAAGCGGACTTCGGCCTTGGCCGGGTGGACATTTACATCGACCTCCGCCGGGTCCAGGTCCAGAAAAATAACCGCCGCCGGCCAGGACCCCCGGGGCAGAAGGCGGCCGTAGCCCTCGGCCAGGGCCCGGTTCAGGAGGCGGTCCCGCACTGGGCGGCCCAGGACATAGATGAAAAGGCGGCCCGTGGAGGACAGGTGCTGGTCGGGGGCCCCCAGCCAGCCGGAAATATGGAGCCCTTCCCGTTCCCGGGCCAGGGGGGTCAGTCCTTCGGCCACGCTTCGGCCCAGCACCTTGAAGACCCGGGTCTGAAAATCGTGCCGGGCTTCCACGGCCAAAACTTCCCGGCCGTTGTCCCGGAAGGTCAGCCGAAGGCCCGCCCGGGACAGGGCGTAGCTCTGGGCCACGTCCAGGAGATGGGCGCTTTCGGTGCGGTCAGATTTCAGGAATTTGCGCCGGGCCGGCACGTTGTAGAACAGGTTGCGCACTTCCACCGCGGTGCCGCGGTTGGCCGCCGCCGGGGCCAGGCCCAGGAGCCGGCCGGCGGCCAGGGTGACCTTGTGTCCCTCGCCTCCCTCCACGGCGCTGGTGATGACCAGGTCGGACACCGCGCCGATGGAGGGTAGGGCCTCGCCGCGAAAGCCCAGGGTCTTTATGTTCATCAGGTCGGCCTCGGCGCCGATCTTGCTGGTGGCGTGGCGCTCCAGGCACATCAGAAGGTCGTCCTCATCCATGCCGCGGCCGTTGTCCCGGACCAGGATGAGTTTCTTCCCCCCCCCGGATACCTCTATGTCCACGCGGTCGGCCCCGGCGTCCAGGCTGTTTTCCAACAGTTCCTTAAGGACGGCGCTGGGCCGCTCGACCGCTTCGCCCGCGGCGATGCGGTTGATGAGCCTGTCCGGCAGAAGTTTGATGCGGCTCGGCGGCTCGGCGGGGGTCATTGGTTTGTCCAGGAAACTGTAATATAATGGCGGCCGGCGGGATGGGCGAGGGTCTTTCCCGGCCCGGAGCCGGCCCTCCGGCCGGACCCGGCGGCCCTGGTGGTGCTTGGCCGCCGGCCGCCGGAGCGGCCGCTCCAAATTTTACCATAATCAGGAGTAAATATCATGTCGCACCCATCGGCCGGTCACGGCCGGTCCGCCGACGACCGGGCCCGCACGGTTTTCATCTTCCTGGCCCTGGCCCTGATGCTCGGCTGGCTCCTGGTCAATTTGAAATTCATCTTCCTGCCCCTGTTCCTGGCCGCCTTCGGCGCCTTTCTCCTCAGTCCGCCGGTGGAAGGCCTGCGCCGCCTCGGGCTTCCGCGCCCCCTGGCCATCATCCTGGCCCTGGCCGTGGTCGCGGCCCTTCTCTGGCTGGGCAGCCGCTATGTCATGGGTAACTTCCTGGCCTTCCGGGACGGTTTCCCCAGGTATGAGGAAAGCCTGGCCCTGCTTATAGGCCAGGCCCGGGATTTGACCGACAGCTTCCCATTCCTCACCGTGGACCGCCTTAGAAGCGCCTTGAGCGGCGTCTCCCTGGCCGGACTGGTGGGCGAGGCCCTCAATTCCTTTTTCACCGTCCTGGGCTACCTTGCGGCGGCCCTCATATTTCTTTTGTATTTCCTGGCCGGCTATCCGTCCTTTCCCGACAAGCTCCGGCGGGCTTTCCCCGACCAGCGGGGGCCATTGTTGTGCCGGGCCTTCGAGAGCATCGGCCGCCAGGTCAAGAGCTATATACTGGCCAAGACGGCCTCAAGCCTCCTGACCGGCCTGGCCGTGACTTTGACCTGCAAATTTTTCGGCCTCGATTTCGCCGTGACCTGGGGCGTCTTCGGGGCGGCCCTGAACTTCGTGCCCAATATCGGGGCCGTCCTGACCATCCTGCCCCCGGCCGCCGTGGCCCTGGTGCAGCCGGGCCTCGACGGCCCGTCCACGGCCCTGGGCCTGAGCGTTTCCCTGGCCCTGGTCCAGTTTCTCATCGGCAATATTTTGGAGCCTCTCATCCTGGAGAGGAACGTCAACCTCGCCCCCACCGCCTCGCTCCTGGCCCTGTTTCTCTGGGGCTGGTTATGGGGAACGGTGGGCCTGATCATCGCCGTGCCGGCCATGGTCATGGTCAAGTTCACCTGCGACAGCATCGAGTCCTTAAAGCCCATCGGGGTCCTTCTAAGCTCCAGGGCCTGAGCCTTTGGGGCAGCCGCCAAAAATAGGGGCCGGGACAAAGATCCCGGCCCCTCAAATCGAATATCAGGACTTAGAAATCGAAATTGTCCATAGGCAGGGCCTTGGGGGCCGCGGAAGCCTTCCTGGAAGCCTCGGCCCGGGGCGGAGCCGCGGCCGGACGGGGGGAATGATGGGTGTTTTCCCGGGCTTCGGCCCCATGGGCCATGACGTTCAGCTCGTCAATGGCGGTCAGGAGATTGCCGGCCTGCAGCGACAGCTGCCCGGCCCCGCTGGCTGATTCCTCGGCCGAGGCGGCGTTGGTCTGGGTCACCCGGTCCATCTCGGACATGGCCGCGGTTATCTGGCTTATGCCCTGGCTCTGCTCCTTGGAGGCCTCGGCCACTTCGGAAACCAGTTCGGCCACCTTGGAGGCATTGGTTTCGACGGTCTTGAAGGCCTCGGCCGTGTTGTTGACCATCTCCGAGCCGGAATTGATGTTGGCTATGGTGGCCGCGATGAGGTCGGCCGTGTTCTTGGCCGCGTCGGCCGAGCGGATGGCCAGGTTGCGCACCTCGTCGGCCACCACCGCGAAGCCGGCCCCGGCCTCCCCGGCCCGGGCCGCCTCTACCGCCGCGTTCAGGGCCAGAAGGTTGGTCTGGAAGGCTAT
>JAITBV010000238.1 GCA_031283395.1 Candidatus Adiutrix sp. | reverse complement strand
ATCAACACGGTCATCCAGACCGGGCGCAAGTTCGGCATGCAGTCCCTGGATGACGCCCTGTTGGAGCACATCATGGCCGGCCGCATCGATCCCAACGAAGCTTACAACCATTGCCAGGACAAGGGCAAGTTCCGTCAGTATCTGACCCAGCCGCCCGACGACTTCACCGACGTCTGAAGGCGGACAAGAAGAGCCGAATATGCTGCAACCTTCGCACCTGGAATATATTCTGCAAAAAATCCTGGCCGTGGCGCCAGATGTTTCCGACATCAACATCACCGAGGGCCACCCCTTCCAGGTGGAACTCAACGGCGAACTGACCCCGGTTTATTTCGACCCGGAGATAGAAAGCTTAAGTTCTTTCCAGACCGAAGCCATAGCCATCAGCCTAATGCGCTCCAACCGCCGGCTTATCCGTTCCCTTTTGCAGACCGGCAGTTGCGATCTGGCCTACGCCATTCCCGGCCGGGCCAGGTTCCGCGTGAACATCTTCTCCCAGCAGGGCAAATACAGCGTCGTCATGCGCCGCCTGGCCAACACCATTCTGACCATGGAAGACCTGGGGCTGCCGGAAACCTTTATCCAAATGGCCGGGGAAAAAAACGGCATCATCTTCGTGACCGGGGCCACCGGCAGCGGCAAAACCACCACCCTGGCCGCCATTTTGGACGAAATAAACAACACCAAGGCCTGCCATGTGGTCACCCTGGAAGACCCGGTGGAATTTATCCACCCTCATAAACAGGCCACCTTCAACCAGCGGGAGCTGGGCATCGATTTCCACACCTTCGCCGAAGGGCTGCGGGCGGCTCTGCGCCAGGCCCCGAAAGTCATACTCATCGGAGAGATACGTGACCGTGAGACCCTGGAGATCGCCCTGTCCGCGGCCGAAACCGGTCATCTGGTCTTCGCCACCCTCCACGCCAACGATGCCCCCTCCACCGTGGCCCGCGCCCTGGGGCTGTTCGACCTAGATGAGGAAAGGCAGATAAGGGTCCGGCTGGCCGGGGTGCTGCGCTGGGTAATCAGCCAGCGGCTCCTGCCCAAGGTGGGCGGCGGCCGGGTGGCGGCCATGGAGATCATGGGGGCCAGCCTTTTGATAAAGGATATCATAACCAACGGCGAAGCCGAGGACAAAAATCTCTACAACGCCATCGCCTCCATGCGGCCGGTGGGTTTCCAGACCTTTGACCAGCATATCCTGGACCTTTTCCGCGACAAGATCATCACCGAAGAGACGGCCCGGGTCTTCTGCACCAAGAAGTCGGTGGTCAGCCGCGGCTTGGACACTATCAAGGCCCAGCATGGCGAGATGGCGGACATGGACCATCTGACCCTGGAATCAATGTCGCCGGAAACCCCGCCGGCTCCGCCGGCCGGCAATGGCCGGCCGCCGGGCCGCTGAAGATCAAGGGGAAGGATGAAGCCATATGCAGTTGGAATGTAAAGAGTGCCACCGGACCCTGAGCCTGCCCGATGACAAGGTGCCCGTGGGCCGGCCCTTCGCTTTCAGCTGCCCCTATTGCAAGCAGAAGAACACGGCTTTGATCCCGGGCCCGGAAGCCCCGGAGCCGGGAGCCGACCCCGCCTCGCCCGCCGAAGCGCCCCACTATAAGGCGACGGCCGCAGCCCCTCCCCAACCTCTCCGGGCCTCGACCGACTCCGAGGGGGATTCTCTGGCCAAGGCGATGAAAGATGAAACCGACCTCCAGTCGGTCCTGAGCGAAGCTGTGGATGATAGGCCCAAGGCCATGGTGGTCTTCGACGACCCGGAAGTTCAGGAACTCATAGTACAAAAACTGGAGGACGGCGGCTACAAGGCCATGGCCGCTTTAAACCCTCGTGACGCGGCCAAACAATTGAAATTCGCCACTTTCTCCCTTTTGATCCTCCAGGAGAACTACTGTGGGGCCACCCTTCACGGCAACCTTCTCTTAAGGTCCCTTCAGACCATCGACATCAGCAGCCGCCGGGGCATGCTGGTCATCCTGGTCAGTCCCGAAATGACCAGCCTGGACGACCTGACCGCCTTCGGGCTCTCCATCGACGCCATCGTCAATATTGCCGACATCGAGTCCATTGACCGGCTTTTGGTCAGCATCATGGCCCGGGCCCAAAAATTCTACGCCATCTATCGGGAGATACTGGCCGAACATGGTCTGGATTAAAAATCAAAAGCCCCGCCGGAAGGCGGGGCTTTTGATTTTTAATGCAGCCAGGGCCCGTGGGCCGGTCCAACCGCCAGGGTCGGCACCTCACCCAGAACGGCCAGGCGGTCCAAGATCTCCCGCAAGCGGTCGCGGCCCTGGTGGGACAGGTCTTCCGCGGCGCTGACCAGCCGGACCAGGAGGGCTACGGCTTCGTCCATGGCCTGATTTATCTGGCGCCGCTGGTTGGCCAACTGGCGGGTGAAACCGGTGCGGGCTTCGCCCAGGTAGCCCAGGATGCGGCGGGCGGCCAGGGCCTCCGGGCGGGTGGCCAGGCTCAACGATGGCCCGTCGAAATCATCGGCCCCGGCCAGGCGGGCCACGATGTGGGCATAGCCCTTGAATTCCCCGTCCAAAAGACCCCGCTCCATATGCCGGCTTTCTGGCAGTTCCACGGCCCGGTCGGCCAGGGCATACATATGCCCGATGACCTGATCCAGCTCGTCGAAGGCCTCGGTGGCCAGGCGACAGTCCTTGATAATCTCCGGCATCAGGGCCATGTCCTCGGACAGGTTTTCCAGGGAATCCACCACCGCCAGAGGCTCGGAACCCAGGGGCAGGTTCGGCAGCTCCCGGGCCAGGAGGCGGGCTATCTGTTCATAATTGCTCAATTCCGGGCAGGCGGTCGGTCTGGTCATGATCTACCTCTGAAATATGCTCTGGCGGGGAACGATCGCCCCCGGCCCGGAACATGCAACAAGCCTGCCAAAATTCAGTTGACCTTGGCCCCGCTGAAAGCCCGCTCCGCCGGCCGCGGCCCGGCTTCTCCGGCCCGGGCCAGGGCGGGCAGGTCCTCCACCCTCGGAAGCGGGGGTGGCTCGGCGAAAGATTCGTCCTGGTTCATCAGTTCCAGCTTGCGGGAAAGCACCTGGCGGGCCCCGGCGATGCTGTATTTTTCCTCTTTGAGCAGGGTTTTGATTTCCAGCACCCGGTCCACGGCCCGCTCGTCATAACGGCGTTGGCGGCCGGAAGTGCGAAGCGGGCTGAAGTAGCCATCGAATTCGCTTTCCCAGTAACGCAGCGTGTGAATGGGCACGCCTGTCAACTCCGATACCTCGCCGATGGTGAGCCAGTCTTTTTTGATGATCATGGGCATGGCCGTCTCCTTCCGGGATCAATTTTCCAAGTTCAACCAGGCTTGAAGGTCTTAAAGACACCAGGCTCCCTTGGCCGTCGAGTATTAAGCAAAGTCCATGCCAGAATTTTTAATATATAATATATTGATAATATTAAATATTTTCTTAGGACCGTCACCCGCGCTTTATTTCCCGCTAACGGGTCGGGCAACATTTACCTCCAGCCCGGCACAAATTTCCGTCAAGCTCCGCTCCAGAACAAGCTCAACTCCCTGGTCGGGCCGGGTATTGGCGCGACTTTTGCTTTATAGCTGCTGGGTCCGCTGAGTCAGGTTGCCGGATAAAGCGGATCCCCTGAATATGGTATTAGGTTGCACTTAATTCAGGGCTTGTAAAATTATATTAAATTATATATAATTATAGGTGAAGGAAATGGCGGCCCGTTTTCATTTCCGTTTGGATTTCCTGATCAGGCTTCGAGCCCGCCGGGAAGATGAGGCCAAGATCAGGCTGGCCCGGCGCCTGGCCAGCATCCGGGAACTTCTGGAGGAAATTGAGGCCACCCAGACCCTTAGGGCCCGCCTGACGGCCGAGTTGGCCGGGAAGATGAAAACGGGACAGCTTGATGTGGCTTTGTTGAAACTCTATCGGGATTACGACCAGAAACAGGCGCGGGATCTGAGCCGGCTCCGCGAATTTTTGATGCTCAGCCGGCGGGAGGAGGCCAAGGAGAGGGCCGCCCTGATAAAGGCCTCCGTTGACCGAAAGATAATGGAAAAACTGAGGGAAAGGAAAGAGGCCGAATTTATGTCCGTCCAGGCCGACCAGGAACAGAAAGAAATGGAAGAACTGGCCGCCTTGACCCGGGCCAGACGCAGCCGGGATATCCAGTGCCCGGACCGGAGGGACGAAGCATGACGATTCGGACTGAAACCCGGCCGGTTCCGGGTCAAAAATCGGCGGCTTCAACGCCGAAGACCCCGGGAGTTTCGGCGTGTCAAAAATCCGTCGTCCAGCCGACGGCCGGCCTTAAGCCGGGGGCTCCGGCGTTGCCCAGGAAACGCCGTAACTGGCCTGTTCTGGAAGCGGCCCTGATCCTGGTATTGATAAAAATAGCGGCCGGCGCTTTTTATATCTGGAACCGGCCGGGCGAATCCGGCCGGGATATCCTGGCCTCGTCCGGCCAGAGCCGCCCGGCCCCTCAGGCCTCCGGCCTTTGGGGGGCTGTCGAGTTGCCGGAGGCCGAGGATTATCTGGCCGCGGCTCTCCAGGCGACCCAGCCGGCCCAGGCCCGGGCCGCCCAGGCCCACGCGGCCCCGGTTCCGGCCGTGGCCGGCGCCCTGTCGGCCGGGGCCCTCCTGGGGGTGGGTGCCCAGAGCGGCGCGGCCCGGGTCCCGGAGAACATCCCCCTGCCGCCGGGCGGCGAGGAGCTTTTGCGGCCGGCGGCCCAAATGTCCCAGCCGGCTTCTTCGGCCGCTCCGTCCGTCGCCCTGCCGGCCGCTCCGCCTGATTTCGAGGCCCTGAGAAACCTTCGGGACCGGGAGCAGGAACTGGCCCGCCGGGAGGCCCTCCTGGCCAACCAGGCCGGGTCTCTCCGGGCTTTGGAGATCGAATTGGATCAGCGCATCAAGGAAGCCGAGACCGTCAAAAGGGAGACCGAAAGCCTGCTCCAGCGCAACGAGGCCGTCCTGGCCGAACAGAAGGCTCTGGCCGATCAGCAGAAAACGGAGGACGAGGCTCAAAAGGACGCCCGGCTGAAGCACCTGGTGACAGCCTACACCGGCATGAAACCCGAGCAGGCCGGCAACCTCATCAATAGCATGGATGACGATATCGCCGTGGCCATCCTTTCGGCCATGCCCGGGGGCAAGGCCGGCAAGATACTGGCCATGGTCATCCCGGATAAGGCCGCCCGGCTCACCAAGGCCATTTCCGAAAAACGGCTCGACCCGAATTTGCTGGCGGAAGAAGAGGAAGCCATTTGACCGGGGCTTCGCCCTGGACCCCAATAAGTGGACCGGACATTTCTATTTGTTGGCCGGTTGATTTTTTCTATTGACATTCGCGCTGATTTGGTTCATAATATTCGGACCATTTCGACGGCCCCAAGCATCCGAGTAGGCCCTGAAGCCGAACTTGGGGTGGTCGTCGCCTCCAACCCTTCCCGGGTGCACCTCGAGACGGGGGGAACAAAAAAGCCCAGGGCGGCTTTTTTGGCGTCTGGCTGACAGGCGCGGGCTCCCTTCCGAAACAGGGGTCTTAAGGCTCGGTGAAGGAATTGTTTTTTTCAAGAAGCGAGGGCTGCCAGGTATGCCGACCATAAACCAACTGATCCGCAAAGGCCGCCAGGCCCAGCTCAAAAAGAACACCGTGCCGGCTTTGAAGGCCTGCCCCCAGAAGCGGGGGGTCTGCATCCGCGTTTACACGGCCACCCCCAAGAAGCCCAACTCGGCTCTGCGCAAGGTGGCCCGGGTGCGCCTGTCCAACAGCATGGAAGTGACCGCCTATATCCCCGGTGAAGGGCACAACCTTCAGGAGCACTCGGTGGTCATGATCAGGGGCGGCCGGGTCAAGGACCTGCCCGGTGTCCGCTACCATATTATTCGCGGCACCCTCGACGCCATAGGCGTTCAGAAGCGCCGCAACGGCAGAAGCAAATACGGGGCCAAGCGGCCCAAATAATCCGGCTCATCCCGGCAGCCCGGATAGAGGTATAGACGAGTATGCCCAGGCGTAGAGACATTTCCAGGCGGGAACTCACCCCTGACCCGAAATACGGCAGCAAGATGGCGGCCCGGTTCATCAACAACCTGTTGCGCCGCGGCAAGAAGAGCACGGCCGAGCGCATCTTTTACGGCGCCATCGACCTCATTGCCGAAAGGACCAAGGACGACCCGCTGAAGGTTTTTGAAAAGGCCTTGGAACAGGTCAAGCCCCAGGTGGAAGTCAAAAGCCGCCGGGTGGGCGGTAGCACCTACCAGGTGCCGGTGGAGATCCGGCCCGACCGCCGCAACGCCCTGTCCATCCGCTGGCTAATAAATTACGCCCAGAGCCGTGGCGAAAAGGGCATGCCGGCCAAGCTGGCCGGCGAACTCATGGACGCCGCCCAGGGCCGGGGGGCCTCGGTGAAGAAGCGCGAGGATACCCACCGGATGGCCGAGGCCAACAAGGCTTTTGCCCACTACCGCTGGTAGGTTATGGGGCGCTGATATTCATTTTGGGGTTTCGGGGCCTGGACCTTTCGGCCTGGTTCTTTGAAAACAAGGCGGCGCTTTCAGGCGGTCCCGGACGCTCTGGGGCCACGGAGCGCCAAGCGCGCTAAGATTAAGGATATTTGATTTGGCCAGGCCAGTGCCCATAGCCCAGACGCGCAACATCGGCATCATCGCCCATATAGACGCCGGCAAGACCACCACCACGGAGCGGATCCTGTTCTTCACCGGCGTCTCCCAGAAAATAGGCGAAGTGCACGACGGCCAGGCCGCCATGGACTGGATGGAGCAGGAGCAGGAACGGGGCATAACCATCACTTCGGCGGCCACCACCTGTTTCTGGCGCAAGCACCGCATCAACATCATCGACACCCCCGGCCATGTGGATTTCACGGTGGAAGTCGAGCGGAGCCTCCGGGTCCTGGACGGCGTGGTGGCCGTCTTCTGCGCCGTGGGCGGCTGCCAGCCCCAGTCCGAAACGGTCTGGCGCCAGGCCGATCGCTACGGCGTGCCCCGCATCGCCTTCATCAACAAGATGGACCGGGTGGGGGCCGACCACGA
>JAITBV010000188.1 GCA_031283395.1 Candidatus Adiutrix sp. | reverse complement strand
AAACAGGTCATCAAGGCCCACGTGCCCCAGGTGGAGATCCTCAGCTACGCCCCGGTCCTGACTTCCATGACCGGCGGCCGGGGCTCCTTCTCCCTGGAATTCGCCCGCTACGACGAGGCTCCGCCCCAGGTGCGGGACAAGGTCGTGGCCGACTACAAACCCCGCGACGAAGACCAGGGCTAGAGCCCTGGACCCATATGAAAAGCCGGCCGCGTCTTTGGCGCGGTCGGCTTTTCTTTTTGGCCCGTCGGGGGCTTATATGGATATAGGTATGATGTTGGCGGTGATGAAGATCAGAAGTTCCTTCTTGTGGTTTTCCACCGAATTGTTCTGGAACAGCCAGCCCAGAAGGGGCAGGCGGTGGAGCCCCGGCACCCGGCCGGTATTGGTATACTGGCTGTCGCTGATGATGCCGCCGATGACCACCGTGTCGCCGTCCCGGACCATGAGCTTGGTCTTGGCCTGCTTGGTGTCGATGGCCGTCTCGCCGTTGACCTGGGTCGGGGTGTCATTCTTCAGGTCGATGTCCAGGGAGACGACCTGGCCGTTCTCCTCGATGTGGGGCGTGACCTTCAGTTCCATGACCGCTTCCTTGAACTCGGTGTGGGCCGCGGTGGTGGCCGAGCCCCCGCTCTGGAAGGCGATCTGGGCCCCCTGCTTGATGGAGACGGTCTGGTCATTGGCGGCCATGATGCGCGGGGCGGAGACGGTGCGGAGCTCGCTGTTGGTTTCCCGGGCGTTCAGCTTGGCGTTCAAAAGGAGGCTGCCGGCCTTGTTGATGTAGCCGAAGCCCAGGTTGCTGACCCCGTTGCCGTAGTCGGCGATGCCGGCCAAGGCACCTCTATTGGTTACGGAAACTGGACCGTCCGGCCCGCCTATGTTGACTGGATTGCCAGTCCATCCCGAAGATCCCGGAGTGGCCGCAAAACCGCCCCCCCATTGGACCCCCAGGGCTTCCATGAGGTCGGTCGAGGCTTCCACGATGCGGGATTCGATGAGTATCTGGCGGGTGACCCGGTCTATGCGCATGAAGATCTGGGTCATGGTGCTGATGGCCGAGGGCTCGTCCTCCACGTAGATGTCGTTGCCGATGCCCACTATCTTGCCCCGGGGCGTGGCCAGTTTCTTCAATTCATCGACCATCACGCCAATGGGGGAATATTTGGGGGTGAAGACCTTCTTGGCCAGGGCAACCTGAAGCTCCGCCGCCTGGCGCCGGGCCGCCGCGGCCTCCCGGGTGGACCGGAGGGCGTTCAAGGTCTGCAGGTCATAAATGGTCAGGACATTGCCGGCCTCTTCCACCCCTAGATTGCGGGAGGCCAGGACGATATCCAGGGCCTGGTCCCAGGGCACGTCTCTCAGTTTAAGGGTCACCTTGCCCGTCACCTTATCCGAGACCACGATGTTCTTGCCCGAGACCTCGCCGATTATCCTGATTATGTTGTGGAGCTCGGCGTTCTGAAAATCCAGGGAGATGCGCTCGCCGGTGTAGGCCCGGGGGGCATCGTAGTGGGCGGCCCGGGGGCCGTCGTTAAGATCGATATCACCCACGGCGCCGGGCGCCCCGGGGTTTCCGGGCGAAGCGGGGGCCGAAGTGGCGGCCTCCCGGCCCGCCGGGGCAAAACTGCCCTGGAGCGCCGCCAAACCGCCGGCCGCCAGGGCCGGCCCGGCCAGGCTTAACAGGGCCAGGGCCGCCAGGGCCAACCATATGGTAACTCGTTTGAGACTGCCAGTCATGATTCATCTCCTTGTCGCCCATTGATGAAAGCCGCCGGCCGCGGCCTTTGGGAGCCGGTCTTGAACCGCCCGAAGCCTTGGGGCTTCGGCGCGCTTGCGGTTCAGGAAAGCCCCTCTGGGTGGGCCGGGCAACCACGGTTCACCCGGTCCGGCCTTTATTCATATCGGCCGGTCCGAGCCCATTCCTTAATTTTTTTAAACAAATTTTTATAAATTTAATATAATTTATAAAAATTTACTGAATCTCTGTCCCGCCCTCAGCCGCCACTTCCGGGGGGACCAAAAAAAGGCCTTCATCCGCCTGACCACCCAGGCGGGTCAGGCCGCCGGTGTCCAGGATGCTGAGTTTGATTTCCGTCACCCGGGGCGGAGCGCCGGAGGCCGGGGACGGCTCTTCCACGGTGACCATGTTGGGCGTGATTCCGGTGATGCGGCCCTGGCGGCGGCCGATGCGGTCGCCCTGCCTTAGGATATAGCTGGCCCCGGCCCCGTCTTCAAAGGAAGCCAGGGCGGAACCGGAGCCGGACGAGCCGGAGCGGACGGTGATGGCCACCAGCTTCAACTGGTTCAATTCCAGGCGCAGGATCGGGGGCAGGGAAAGCATTTCCCCGGAATCGGAGGAAGCGCCGCCACCGGCGGTCTCCGGCTTGCCCCGCACCTCCCGGATGGGCATGAACGGGTCCAGGAGGCCGGAGATATTGTAGGTATACTCCTTGAGGGTCTGGCTGTGCCACAATTCCAGGGCCGTTTCCAGGGCCGCCCCCCGGGCCTTGGCCTCCCTTTGGGCCGGAGTCAGGCTGGGGTCGGCCGCAGCCGCGGCCCGGGCCTCCTCGGCCGCCGCCTCCGGGCTCCTGGGCGTCAGGTCCAGGACCTCTATCTTCATGGCCGGCTTGTCTTCCTGGCTTTTGGAGCCGGACCCGGTGGTCACATCCAAAACCTCGAAAGACGGGGCCCCGTCCTGAGCCCGGACCAGGGCCGGACACACCGCCATAACCAGGGCCGCTAGGGCGCCCGCCGCCGCCTTAAGGAACTTCTTCTCAGTAAACCGCGTACGCATGGCTATCACCAATCCCATGTTTGATCAGCCTCGGCGGCCCTTCTTGGGAGCGGGCTTGGACGCCGCCGCCACTTCCTCTTCCGTCAGGCTGCGATAGGTGCTGCCGGAACAGTCCACAGATATCTGGAGCAGTTCCCTTCGTTCATCGACCATCTTGGGCGACCCGATCTTGACTTCAGTGATGTTGACAATGCGGTTCATCCTACTGAAATCGTAAAGAAAATTCAGTACCGTACTGAATTCGCCCTGGAGTTTCATGGAGAAGGGTATTTCCGCGTAATTGGGCTGGACCTTGGCCGGCAGCTTGGGCGCGAACAGGGTCACCCCGTCGCTTAAGCCCGCCTTGGCCCC
>JAITBV010000251.1 GCA_031283395.1 Candidatus Adiutrix sp. | reverse complement strand
CTACGGTCGCCCCTTTTAATTCTGACCCCCCTCATGACTTCTTATAGCTTCGATCAAACGCCGCTTTGCAAGGCGATAAGCTCTCGTCTGAACAAGTTCCCCTTCTTCCGCGCCCATATGCAAGGCGTCATAGCGACTAAGGAAGGAAGAGCCGGGGCGGCCCGAGGCCGGCTTACCGGAGAAATTTTCTGGTAATTTAGGGCTGATTGTGCTATAAAGAACGATTGGAGCGTGGTGGAGCGGTCCCAAAGTTCGGCCGGGCCAAGTGTGAAATAAATTGCCCGGCGCCGAAAAAATGATAGACCGTTCGGATTCGCACGAGTCCCCATCGTCTAGCCTGGTCCAGGACACCGGCCTTTCACGCCGGCGACAGGGGTTCAAATCCCCTTGGGGACGCCAAATGATTCTCATAGGTTAGCCTCTACTCCTCCCCGATACCTGGCATTTTGTGTATCGGATTGTGTATCGGAAAGGCCCTCTTGACCGCCGTCTTGAGGGTCTCTTTTTTTGAATTGGAGCACACCAGGGAGCTCCGGTTGCCTGTCCTCAAAAACGGGCATCACGCTGTCACGATATTCAGCCTCACACCCAAGCCACCTCAGATACTTGACCGTTGTAAGCGGGCTTGTATGCCGTAGGAAGCGCTGAATGTTTGTCAAGGGCTGGCCTTTGTGGAACATGATGCTGGCCGTTAAATGCCGTATGCCGTGAAAACCGAAAGGCTTCACGCCGGCCCGCTTGCAGATCGTTTTCATGAAATGCGCCCGGGCCTTGAACGGTTCTCCTGGGTTATGGTTGGGGCTTGGAGTGTCGTCAAGCACCGTAAAAACCCATTCCGTCTTATACGGCCTCTCGTCCTTCCAGCCAGACAATGCGCTTTTGAGTTTCTGACTCATAGGCAGCCAGTCATAGCGCATCGACCCGTCTTTAGTTTTGCAGGTGCCTAATCGCACCTTGCTGTTTGCAAAATCAACGTCAGACCATTTCAGCCTGAACACTTCTCCGCGCCTGGCCGCCAGATGAAAACAGGTCAACAACATAACCTTATCTTGTCCGGTAGCCGTGTTATACACCTGCCAGAAATCGGCCTCCGTGGGCATCTCCCGGCGGCTGTGTTCCTCCTTGAACTTCATGACAGCTTGAAAAGGGTTGAGGCTTTTGGGAAAGCCTTCAATGAATCTCTCCCCCCATGTCCAAGCCGTTGCCAGGTTTTTCTTGTCCTTGTTGGCCGCATGGCCCGATCTGGCCGCGCACTGCTTTTGCAGATACTTCATGACCAGGGCCGGGGTTATCTTCCGCAAGTCGTTCTCTCTCGTCTCGGTGAATAATTTTCTGAAAGCAGCCTCCTTTTCCTTGAAGGTTTTCCGAGAGTGGTTTTGCTCCGAGTAACCTCATCGGCCAGGAGACGGCGCCGGCGGCCGTCCGTGCCGCCATACAGGCCGTTGACCTCGTAAATGTCATAGGCCAGCCGACCGCTGGGCAGAAGCTGAACCGAGACGTTCATCCAAGGTATGGGGCGAAGCTCCACCACCCGGCCGCCCGGGTCCGCCGCGACTTCAAGCAAGGCGTTGCCGAATAGCAGAACCTGGCTCATGGTGAATTCCACCAGGTCCGGCCAGGTCTGGCGCTGGTTCGGGCCGTGCTGGATCAGATCCATTAAAGGATGTTCCGGGGCCTCGACCCGCGCCTTGCCGTCCTGGCGGTAAACCCCAGCCGGCAGGGCCGCCAGAGCCGATGAAATGGCCTGGACACACGCCAGGACGGTCGAAAGGTTTTCCATCGCCAGGGGGTTCAAAAAGCCAACGGTTTCCACCACCCGGCCGGCCGGGAAGCCAGGCTGATGAAGGAATGACCGGGCCTCCGGTCTTTTTTTCTTGAAAGGCCAGATCATACCGTCTCCATAAATCGCCGCGCCTGGGCCAGCCTGGGGGCCTTCTGGCGGGCCTCGACGGAGGTTCCCGAATAGGCCGGCCAGGCATGGACGATTGATATTTCATGGACCACCGCCCGGGTAATCTCCCGGCGCTTCCCTTGGTCCCACCGCTGGCCGCCCTCGGGCACGGTGAAACCGAAGCTGCACCCGCCAAGGTCGCCCCGCTCCGCCAAAGCCAGGAGATCCCGGCCGGCGCTGGTGTCGGGTAGGTCGATCTCGAAGGCCAAGCCTCGGGCATCTTCCCACAGGCGCAGGGTTCCGCTCTTGGTCCGGCCCAGGATTTTTGACGGCTGGTGGTCAATCATGGCCAGTATGTCCCGGTCGGCCAGGGAGTCCCTGAAGGCCCCCGGTTTAATGACCTCAACAAACCCGGCCACGTCCGCCGGCTGGTCGAAGACCGCGGCGTAGCCGGCCAGCTTCCGGCCCTGGGCCTGGGGGGCCGAAGCCCCCCGCTTTTCCAGTTGGCCGGTCATGCTTCCACCGCAGCCGCGAAGCTCTCCAGGTGGCGCACCGCAACGTCACAGGTCATCATGGCCCTGACCATGACATTACCTTTTTTATAGGCCTCGGAGTCATAGGGGTTGACCAGAATGTCTAGGGCCGACCAGAGGCCGATAAGCAGATCCGACCACCGGCCGAAGAGCACGGTCCCGTCCGGCACGAGGTTGGAGAAGTGGAAGGGGTAGCCGCCGAAAAGAACCGGCAACCCTATCGGCAAACCATCGGCCGTCAGTATTTTCAGAAGATGGGCCTTGACTTTGGTGTTGGTGAGATAGCCGGTCCCTTGGCTGTCGGCGTTCTCCGGCAGGGCGGCCAGATCGGCCAGGGTGTCATAAGAGATCGGACTCACGGGGGCCAGAGTCGCCAGGCCGGTCATCTGCAGGAGGCCGGTCGGGGCCACGCCGCCGGGGCCGTCAATGGCCGCCAGGTCCAGGGCTTCGGCAAGCTGCTTGGCCATATCGTCCCGGAGCAGGTTCTCCACATAGGGGGAAGACTGCAAAAGCATGTTCCGGCTGAATTCCGAAATGACGCCGCAATGCTTCGGGGTCAGGGTCACGCTGCGGTATTCCTGGTCAGATACGGGCAGGGCGGTATTCTCGGCCACCCACCCGGTTGAGACAGAGGCCTTCAGGCCCGGGATGGTCACATTGCCGGACAGGCCGGAAAGGGTGGTGGCTCCAACCTGGGGCAGAATGGAGGCCGCCCGCAAGCGATCAATAAAGTCCTGGGGCCGGTAGTCGGTCGGAATGAGAGTCCCGCCCGGGCCGGTGGCCGGCAGGGTGGAAGTGATAACCCGTGTCTCCATCGGATAGTAAAGGCCCTGGGGTTTGACGCCCATGCGCCGGGCCAGTTCCTGGGAGACTTCCCGCTCCAGGCCGGCGTCCACCTGTTCCCCGGCCTGGGCCGCGATCAGCTTGGTCAAGCTGGCCTGTTGGGCGCGGGTCTCGAAGTTGTCGCCGCCGGTGATCGAGGTTCCGGTTTCGCGCCGCTCCAGGTCGGCCACCAGGGCGGCCCGCTCGATCTTGGCGTCCAGGGCCGAAAGCTCACCCTTCATCTTGTCAAACTCGGCGGCCTGGGTATCGTCCAGGTCCGCGCCGGTGGGGGTGTTCAGCATGGCCCGCATTTTGTCGGCCAGGCCGGAACGCTGTTCTTGAAGTTGTCGAAGCATTTTCTATCTCCTCTGTCTGGTTTTGCCCCGGCAAAAGCGCCGCGGCTTCTATAAGCTGAAACTGTTGCCAGACACGCGCCGCCAATTCGGCGGGCAGAGCATCAAGCAACATTTCTCTTGTTATTGGTCTCAGGTCGCCCATGTTCCACCTTTTGCCGGGCCTGTTCTTCCTGGGCGAACCGCCGCAACCGCTCCAGGGTTTCCCGAACGGCCGGGGGGAGTCCCGGCCGCTCTTTGCGTTTGTGCTTCATTTGGAGGCCTTCGGAGGGTTGTTTTCCTCAAAGACGATTCTCCCTCCGCCATCGGTATGCCATTCAATATCAAACCCCCGGCGGTCTTGATCTGCTTTAGGTTTGACATGCCAAAGTAGCTCCATCGCGTAATCCAACGCCGTGCCCATCAGCACCAAAGGGGGTTGACGGTCTCCTTCGACGTCTGCTCGGAAAGCCTTCAAAGATTCAAGGACGCCGGTCAGAGCGTCTTGGATTTCATCAATCTGGAACCAGAGATCGCCCATGGTGACCGGGAGAAAACAGGTGTATTCGGTTTCGCTCATGTAAAGCACCGGGCCGCCCTTGTGTTCCTGTTCATTGAAGGTTTCGCTGGTGTTGACCGCGATGGTTTTTTCCGTTAAGTTGTGCATAGCCTCTCTCCTTTGTGTCTAAAGGGGTTGGGTTAGGCCGGGTGCGGAAGGTGCGAACTTCCCGCCCGGTTGATTGTTGGGGCAAATGAATGCCACTCGGCAATTAAAGCGGCAAATTTTTTAAAATAGCAAATACTCAAATTCTTTCACCAAATTCATAATCATGGCGTCAAAATTCATGATTGTAAAAATGGGCTCCGCTTTATCGCCAAAAGACTCCACTATGTGA
>JAITBV010000123.1 GCA_031283395.1 Candidatus Adiutrix sp. | reverse complement strand
GAAACTAACTAATGTTTGAAATTTCCGAAAATCCTTACCTGCTTCTTACCCCAGGGCCGCTTAGCACCACTCCGACGGTGAAAAGCGTCATGATGTGCGACTGGTGCACATGGGACGACGACTACAACAGTCTTGTGCGTCAAATGAGGACGGACCTGGTACGGCTGGGGACTTCGCGCCCCGAGGAATATACCTGCGTGCCGATGCAGGGCAGCGGAACCTTCGCCGTCGAGAGCGTGATCGGCAGCGTCATCCCTCGGGAAAACGCGAAATTGCTTGTGATGTCCAACGGCGCCTATGGAGAGCGCATAGCGCGGATCGCCGGTGTGCTGGGCATTCCGTTCACGGAGGAACGCTGCGAGGAGACGCGTCCCTGTGACGCTGCTATCCTTGAGGAGCTTTTGAAGCTCGACAAAACGGTGACGCACGTGGCCGTCGTCCACTGCGAAACCACCACAGGCATCCTGAATGACGTCAAAGCCATAGGCGCCGTCGCCAAGAAGCACAAAAAAACGTTTATAGTCGACGCGATGAGCAGCTTTGGAGGAATTCCCCTGGATATGGAGGAAATCGGCATAGATTTTCTGGTGAGCAGCGCCAACAAGTGCATTCAAGGCGTGCCTGGCTTTGGGTTCGCTCTGGCCCGCCGTTCAAAGCTGGAACTCTGCCGTGAAATGGCGCGTTCGTTGTCGCTGGACCTTTACGACCAGTGGATCGAAATGGAGAAAGGCAACGAAAAAAACGGGAAGTGGCGCTTTACGTCCCCCACTCACGTCGTGCGGGCATTTATACAGGCGCTGCAGGAACTGGATGAGGAAGGCGGAGTAGCCGCACGAAACAGGCGCTACCGAGACAACCAGAGAACGCTTTCCGCCGGTATGAAGGAGCTTGGCTTCGAACCGCTTCTGGACGCTTCGGTCCAGTCGCCGATAATCACGTCCTTCCTGTATCCAAAGGGCTGTGATTTCTCCTTTATGGAATTTTACGAGGCTGTCAAGACGGAGGGTTATGTGCTGTACCCCGGTAAAATCTCGAAGGCCGAGACGTTCCGGATCGGCAACATCGGTGACGTGCACTTGAAGGATATAGAGGGCCTGCTGCTGGCGGTGAAAAAATACCTCGGCCGGTAAACGCCGATATTTACATAAAAATTCTTAAAAACTTTCGCCCAAAACCGGCTCGCTTTTAGGCATGGACAGAAGCTTTCTTCGAGCGGAATATGCAGTCCGGTGGCGGATCAATTCCAGAGCGCCGCTCGTATTTTCGACGATTGCGGTGCAATTTTCCACCCAGTCGCCGGTGTTTATATAACACATATTCTCTATGTTCCGTATGGCCGCGTGGTGTATGTGCCCACAGATAACGCCGTCTACGTCGTTGTCGCGTCCGGTCGCCAGGAGAGCGTCTTCGAACTTGCCTATGAAGTTCACGACGCGCTTCACGCTCATCTTGGCCAAGGCGGCTATCGAGCGGTATTCAAACCCCAGTGACTCAGTGATCTTGTTGTAGGCGAGGTTGAATGCCGTAAGCGCGTCATAGGCCACGTCTCCGACGTGCGCCAACCATGGGATGTTGCATATTACCTTGTCAAACTGATCTCCGTGCATCACTAAAAACCGCTTCCCATCCGCCGTGGTGTGAATCGCCGTATCGGTCACTTCCACACGGACAGGCTTTTGGGTGCCGGAGAGGCGTAAAAAATCGTCGTGGTTGCCTGGTATATAAACTACGCGACTCCCCGTTCCCGCCTTGCTCATTATTGTCCGCAAGACCTCCTCGTGAAGTTCAGGCCAGTACCACGAATTTTTCAGCCGCCAGCCGTCTATAATGTCGCCGATCAAATAAAGAGTTTCCGCCTCGTATTGCTTCAAAAATGAAAGAATCAGATCCGCCCGGCAGGACCTAGTCCCCAAGTGCATATCCGAAAGAAATATCGTCCTGACCTTTATGGCGGTGCCGTTTCCTTCTATCTTCGGTCCAGCTTCCATGGCCCTTGTGTTTCCAACTGGCCTGAAGTCCTCTGACAGCCGGCTCACAAAAAAGGAGCGCAACGCTTCGAAATGTTCCGTTTTCGTCTCCTTGGCGCCCCAACCCACCCCATTAAACCCCCAACGGTCTATAGGTGCCTGTATCACTGTATTAAACCTCTCTGTTAGAAACCTCTGCCGAGTTGTCATAATGGGCAAACTGATAGCGGTAGGGGTTGCCGTAAAGCTCCCCCATGAACAGCCGATGCAAATTGGCGCGAATGTAGGTCCAGCCCATTCTAAAAACTCCATCTTGTTCGAGGCGTCTGAGATGGAAATAATAATATTGATTCAACATGCCGAAACTAATCTTCTCTTTTGAGGTTCGCCGTAAGTAATCGCAATCCTCACAAAGTACGATGGATTCATCGAACCCGCCCAATCTGGCGTGGGCGGTTCGGGTGGAAAAAAGACAGGCTCCGGCCGCCATGGGGAAAACACGCTGTCCCAGCCAGGAGGCGAAGTTGAAAATTCGCATACCAATTGAGGCCAAAGGAAGTGTTGCGTGACACTTCATGTAGACGCCGCCAATTTGCAGCCGACGGGTTTCGAGTTCTTCACCGGCTTTTTCCAGAAAATCATGATCCAGCCGAGTGTCGGCATCAAGAAAAAGCAGCCGTTCGCCCCGCGCCTGGGCCGCCCCCGTATTGCGTCCTAAGCTGACTCCCCGGCCAGACATCTCGATGATTCGCAGAGGCAGGCGGTCTGAAAAGGATCTGGCGATTTCTACCGTGGCGTCTGTGCTTTGGCTGTCTACCACAATCACTTCGAAATTCTTCACTGTCTGGCGTTCCAGGTCACCCAGGATATGCGGCAGGTTATGCTCCTCGTTCAAAGTGATGACTATTATAGATATTCCTTCCACGTTAAAATCTCCTTCGCTGAAGTGTTGATTGGCTTGTTTGGAGAGACCCTGCCTTCATCAGGCGGCTGACGCAGGCGAGGTCGTCTCTCTGTCATTCCATGTCGACTTCCATACGGTTGGGGGAATACTTTCCTGGCCTAAGGTCTCCTCCTGGCTAGTAATTTAGCGGATGTCAGTAAAAGAAATGTGGTTGAAACCTTAAATATGTGTAAAAACAATACTATCCGACCAAGATAACAAAAGTCTTCTTTTTTTCGTCGTTCCAGCAAGGACTTTTCGCCTTTATCGCCGCTGGACTGATTTGTGTTATGGACTCTAATAAGGTAAAGTCGCCATGACAGCATTGATTATGGATAATAAAGAACCTCATGGCGGCTACCTGGCCGCGACCCCGGCCGGGGCCCTCAGTTGGGGGCCGCTTACGCCGGGGATCCTAAGGCGGCGTTACAAGCGCTTTCTGGCCGAAGTGGAACTGGCCGACGGGCGGCTGATCACGGCCCACACGGCCAACACCGGCCGCATGACCGGCTGCGCCGAGCCGGGCCGCCCGGTCTGGCTCTCCCACCACCCCGCGCCCACCCGGCGCCTACCGTACACCTGGGAGATGATCCGGATGCCCGCCGCCTTGGTGGGCATCAATACCCAGGTGCCAAATCGCCTGGCGGCCCAGGCGGCCCGGGCCGGACTTCTGGCCGAATTGGACGGCCCGGCCGCGGTGGAGACCGAGGTGAAAAGCGGAACCAGCCGCCTGGACCTGCGCCTGACCGACCGGAAGGGCCGCGCCGTTCTGGTGGAAGTCAAAAACTCCACCCTGGCGGAAGACGGCACGGCCTATTTTCCGGACGCGGTCACGGCCCGGGGGGCCCGCCACCTGGACGAACTGGCCGCCCGGGCCAGGGAGGGGGAACGGTCAGCTCTCTTGATAGTGGTCCAGCGCGGCGACGCCGAACGCTTCAGCCCGGCCGACCACATTGATCCCGAATGGGGTCGACGTCTGCGCGTTGCCCTGGACCAAGGGGTGGAGATATGGATCTACCGGGCCGAACTGACTCTTAAGACCGTGGCCCTGGGCCCCCGGCTGCCCCTGGCCCTCTGATACCCCGCCTTGAACCTTCGGATAAATGGAAAAAAATATAGTCAAGGGCCGTGAACCCATATATAATGGGCGAAACTGGCCCCACCGCTATATAGCGGGGATTAACAAGGAGGACGTTCATGAAACCGTCCCTGGAACTGGTCCGCCAAGCCCAGGCCGAGGGTTTAAAGGCCCTGGAACGGGCTCCGGTCGAGCTTCTGGTCCAGGCCGCCCGCTTTCTGGCCCGGGCTCTGACCGAGGGCCGGGTCATCTTCCTCTGCGGCAACGGCGGCAGTGCCTCTCAGGCCCTGCATCTGGCCGGAGAACTGGTGGGCCGTTTCCTCCTGGAAAGGCCGGGGCTGCCAGCCGTGGCCCTGAACGCCGACCCGGCCATAATGACCGCGGTGGGCAATGACTACGGCTTTGACCGCATCTTCGCCCGCCAGATCCAGGCCCTGATGAAGCCCGGCGATATTTTGTGGGCCCTGACCACCAGCGGTCGCTCGCCCAACATCCTGGCCGCCCTGGCCGCGGCCCGGGAGGCCGGAGGCCGGACTCTTCTGATGTGCGGACCGGCCGTGCCGGAGGACCTGGAAGTTGACCTGGCCCTCCCCGTCCAGGCCGCCGCGACCCCCCGGATCCAGGAAATGCACCTGTTTTACGGCCACACCTTATGCCACCTGGTCGAGCGCTGGCTCTTCGACGCCCCCGGGGAACTGGATTAAAGCTCCATGCGATCCTGGCCCGAACTGGATTTCAAGGCGGTGACCACCACCGACCTGGGCAGTCGGCCCTCCAAGGTCCGGGCGGCCGATTTCTCCCGCCCGGTTAGGCCGCATCTTACCCTGGCCGAATTCGCCTCCGGGTTGCCGAACATCCTGGCCGGAGCCGACCTAAGAGAGGCGGCCGGGCGCATCGCGGCCGCCCGGAAGGCGAACCGCCCGGTCATCCTGGGCTTGGGTGGCCATGTGGTCAAGGTGGGCCTGGGACCGGTCATCATAGACCTTTTGGAAAGGGGCTTGATCAGCGGCCTGGCCGCCAACGGTTCGGTCATGGTCCACGATGCCGAGGCGGCCCTGGCCGGGGCCACCAGCGAGGATGTGGCCGCGACCCTGGGGGATGGACGTTTCGGGGTCACGGCCCAGACCGGGGAACTTATCAACCGGGCCGCCCGGGCCGCCGCCGAGGCCGGCCTGGGGTTGGGCCGGGCCTTGGGCTTGGCCCTCCTGGAAGCCGCCCCGCCCCACCTGGACCTGAGCCTTATTGCCGCCGCCGCCCGCCTGGATCGGCCCATGACCATTCATACGGCCATCGGCACCGATGTCTACAACATCCACCCCGAAGCCGATGGGGCGACGTTGGGCGCGGCCAGTTTCAACGACTTTCGTCTTTTCTGCCGCCTTGTGGCCGATCTGGAGGGCGGAGTCTTCCTGAATCTCGGCTCGGCCGTCATCATCCCGGAAGTGTTTCTGAAAGCCCTGACCCTGGTCCGCAACCTGGGGCGCGAGGTGTGCGGCCTGACCACCATCAACCTGGATTTCATCCGCCACTACCGCCCTTCGGTGAACGTGGTGGAGCGGCCCACCCAGGACGGCGGACGGGGTTTTAATTTCATAGGCCACCATGAGATCATGTTTCCACTGTTGATGGCCCTGGTTCTGGAACAACTATAGCGACAAGGAGTGTCCCCATGAACGATGCTGAAATTCTGGCCTGGCGCCGAAAAGCCCAGGGCGAGGAACTGGTCGAAAAAATGACCCGCCGGGGTTTTTCGGCCAGCTACGTCCCCACCGCGGCCGAGGCCAGGGAAGCCGTGCTGGCCCTCCTGCCGCCCACCGGGTCCATTGCCCTGTTGGGCAGCCAGACCATGAACCAATTGGGCGTCTTCGCCCATCTGCGCCAGAGCGGGCGGTACCTGGTGGACCACGCCACCCAGACCGCCGGCCTTACTCCGGCCGAGGCCAATAACTACAGGCGCGGGGTCTTCAGCGCGGCGGCCATGCTGGCCAGCGCCAACGCCATTGACCAGGAGGGGCGCCTTTACAATATCGACGGCATCGGCAACCGGGTGGCCGGGATGATCTTCGGCCCCGATTCGGTCATTTTAGCCATCGGCCTGAACAAGGCGGCTTCGACCACGGAAGAGGCCTGGCGGCGAGCCCGGCAGGTGGCCTCGACGATGAACAACAAGCGCCTGAACCTTTCTAACCCCTGCGTCAAAAGCGGCCGCTGTCACGACTGCCAGACCGCTTCCAGCATATGCTGCTATTTCACCGTCATTGACCGCTCCCGGCCGGAAGGGCGGATCAAAGTGGTGCTGACGGGCGAAGACCTGGGTTACTGACGCCTTCGGGAGCCAACAAAATGCCCATCTACGAGTTCCACTGCCAAAAGTGCGGCCGCGACTTTGAAGAGTTGGTCCGAGGCCTCAAGCCCAAAGTGGTCTGCCCCCACTGCGGAGGCCGCAAGTGCCGGAAGCTCATGAGCGCTTCCAGCTTCATCTCCAAGGGCACCGACGGGACGACCGTTTCTTCGTCGGCCGGCGACAGTTGCGCCGGCTGCGCGGGCGGCTCGGCCTGCGCCACCTGCGGACATTAGAAGACCCCGCATGACTGAGATCCTTAAAATCGGCGCCCGGGGCAGCCCCCTGTCCCTGGCCCAGACCGCCCGGGCGGCTCAGGCCCTCCAAGCCGCCCACCCCGGGCTGAACGTGGAAATAGTGCCCATCAAAACCACAGGCGACAGGATCCTGGACACGCCCCTGGCCAAAATCGGCGGCAAAGGCCTGTTCGTCAAGGAAATCGAGGAGGCCCTCCTGGCCGGCGACATAGATATGGCTGTCCACAGCGCCAAAGACCTGCCGGCCAAACTGCCCGAAGGCCTCAGCCTGGGGGCCACCCCGGCCCGGGCGGACTTCCGCGATGTCCTGATCTCCTCAGCTCCCGGCGGCCTGGAAGGTCTGCCGGCCGGGGCCCGTATTGGCACCTCCGGCCTCAGGCGTCAGGCCCAACTCCTGGCCCGGCGGCCGGATCTGGAAATCAGGCCCATCCGGGGCAACCTGGAAACCCGCCTGAAAAAAATAGGGGCGGAAGTTGAGGCCGTCCTGTTGGCCGCGGCCGGGCTGCAGCGGCTGGGCCTGACCCCGCCCCAGGCCGTCACCTTGGCCCCGGAAGAGATGCTGCCGGCTGTGGGCCAGGGCGTCCTGGCCCTGGAGATCCGCCAGGACGACGCTCGGATGGCCGAACTCCTGCGCCTTATCCATCATGAGCCGACGGGACTGGCCCTGGCCGCGGAACGCGGCTTTCTGGCTTATTGGGGCGGCGGCTGCCAACTGCCGGCCGCCGCCCTGGCGGAAATCGAAAACGGCCGTCTCGGCCTCAGGGCCCTCATCGCCGACCCAGACGGCCGAAGAGTCATCAAAGGACGGAAAACCGGCCCGGCAAGCGCCACCCAGGCCGAGGCCGGGGCCCTGGGTCAAGACCTGGCCGCCGAGCTGGCGGCCGATGGAGGCGCGGATATAATGCGCGAAGTGTGCGGACCATGACCGCTTACCTGGTGGGGGCCGGTCCAGGCGACCCGGGCCTGTTGACCGTAAAGGCCGCGGAACTCATTAAAACGGCCGATGTGCTGATCTACGACTACCTGGCCGCCCCGGAAATACTGAAACTGGCTCCGGCGGGCTGCCGTCTGTTCTATGTGGGCAAAAAAGCCGGCTGCCACGCCCTGCCCCAGGAGGAAATCAACCTCCTTCTGGTCCGCGAAGCCCAATCCGGCGACCGGGTGGTACGCCTCAAGGGCGGAGACCCCTATATTTTCGGCCGGGGAGGGGAGGAAGCCCGGGAACTGACCAGGGCCGGACTTGATTTCCAGGTCGTGCCGGGCATCAGCTCCACCATCGCCGCTGCCGCCTATGCCGGCATCCCCTTGACCCACCGGGACTTAAGCTCCCAAGCCGCGCTCATCACCGGACACGAACGCCCGGACAAGGCCGGCTCGGCCCATGATTGGGCGGCCCTGGCCAAAATGGGCACCCTGGTCATGGTCATGGGCGTGGCCGGCCTGGACCTCTCCTGCCAGGCCCTGATCCGGGCCGGGCGGGCCCCGGACACCCCGGCCGCCCTGATCCAGTGGGGCACCACCCCCAGGCAGCGCACGGTCACGGCCGACCTGGCGGACCTGCCGTCCCGGGCCAGGGAAGCCGGCCTTTCGGCCCCGGCCCTCCTGGTGGTGGGAGAAGTGGTCAGGCTGAGACCGGAACTGAACTGGTTTGAGAAACTGCCCCTCTTCGGCCGCCGCCTTCTGGTCACCCGCAGCCGGGAACGGGCCAGCCGGCTGTCCGCCCTCCTGGCCGAGCTGGGGGCCGAAGTCTGGGAAAGACCCACCATTGCCACGGCCAGCCTGGGCGAAACCGATATATTCCATGATCTGGCCGACTATGACTGGCTGGTCTTCACCAGCCCCACCGGGGCGGAAATCTTTCTGCGCGGCCTGATGGACTCCGGCCGGGATGTCCGGGCCCTGGGATCCATGAAGATCGCGGTCATCGGCCCGGGGACGGCCGAAGCCCTGGTCCCCTTCGGCCTACGGGCCGACCTGTTGCCGGCCGAGCATGTGGCCGAAGGGCTTCTGGCCGCCCTCACCGCCGCCGGCCTGGCCGGACGCCGGGTGCTTCTGGCCAGGGCCAGGACCGGCCGGGACATCCTGCCCGAAGGTCTGGCCCGGGCCGGAGCCCGGGAGGTGAAGGACCTGCCCCTCTATCGCACCTTCCACCCGGACTGGGCCGAGCCCCTGCCGGACCGGCCGGACCTGACGACCTTCACCAGTTCCTCCACCGCCGAAGGGCTGGCCGCCCGGATGCCCGAGGCTGAACGAGCCCTTTTCCCGGCCGCCTCCATCGGCCCGGTCACCACCAGGACCGCCCGGCGCCTGGGCTTCCCGGTGGAGGTCGAGGCCGAGACCGCCACCATACCCGGCCTGGTCGAAGCCGTGACCCGCTATCTCAGACGGCCATGAACGGCCTCTTCGATTACCCGGCGGCCGCCCCGCTGACCGAAGAGCCGAAGCGGCCGGACCTCGACGCCCTTCTCAACCCCTCCCAACTGGCCGCGGCCACCTACCAGGGCGGCCCCCTGCTCATCGTGGCCGGGGCCGGCAGCGGCAAGACCCGCACCCTGGTCCACCGGGTGGCCCACCTGGTGGACCGGGGCGTCCCGCCGCCGGCCATCCTCCTTTTGACCTTCACCCGCAAAGCGGCCCGGGAAATGCTGGACCGGGCCATGGCCCTGGCCGGACGGCGGGCCGGCCAGGTCTCCGGGGGCACCTTTCACGCCCTGGCCAACTCCCTGCTCCGGCCGACGGCCCATCTTCTGGGCTACCAGGACGGCTTCACCATCATGGACCAGGACGATGCCGAAGCTCTTCTGGCCCGTATCCGCGGGGAAATGCCCGAAATAAAAAAATACAAGCGCTTCCCCCAGAAAGGGGCCCTTTTGAACCTGATAAGCCAGGCCGCCAACAAAGACCGCCCCCTGGCCGAAGTCGTGGCTGAAAATTTCGCCCACTTCCTGGAATATACGCCTTTTCTGGAAAAAATCGCCTTGGAATACCGGGCCCAGAAACTCAAAAACGCCCTGATGGATTTCGACGACCTCCTGACCGGCCTGGAGACCGTTCTGCGGGAACACGAAGACCTACGCCGCCGCCTGGCCGGCCGCTACGACCATATCCTGGTGGATGAATACCAGGACACCAACCCGGTCCAAGCCCGCCTGACCCACCTTTTGGGCCGGGACCACCAAAGGGTCACGGCCGTGGGCGACGAGGCTCAATCCATATACGCCTTC
>JAITBV010000095.1 GCA_031283395.1 Candidatus Adiutrix sp. | reverse complement strand
TGCGCCTGCGCTTCGGCATAGGCGAAAAGGCCGACCACACCCTCGAGGAAGTCGGGCGCGACTTTGAAGTGACCCGGGAACGCATTCGCCAGATCGAGGCCAAGGCCCTGCGCAAACTGCGCCACCCCAGCCGCAGCCGCAAGCTGAAGCCATTTATCGAAAGTTAGCCTGGGCTTCGTCCTTAAGAACGGTAAGTGAATTAAAGCGCCCACGGCGCCGCGCCTTGCCAGGCGGCCGGATTTAAGTTATCATACGGCCTTGATATTTCGACACGGCCGGATCTGACCGGACCGTTAAAATCAGACCCCTTGGTAAAAAATGGAGGTTTTTTATGAAGAAGCATGTCTGCAACGTCTGCGGTTATGAATATGATCCGGCCACGGGCGATCCCGACAACGGCGTGGCCTCCGGCACTGCCTTCGAAAGCATTCCCGACACCTGGGCCTGTCCCGTCTGCGGGGCCGGCAAGAGCGATTTTCAACCGTCCTGACAACGGCCATGCTCTTTCCGTGCCGGCCGATAATTGGTAGATAATCTTTTTAGAGCCAAGCGATTTAAAAGGTCCGGCTTTGCCGGCCTTTTAAATCGCGTAAGGCTCTGGGAGGCCCCATGGAACCTTTAAAGGTGGTGGATAATATCTATTGGGTGGGCGCGGTGGATTTCGGCGTCCGTGACTTCCACGGCTACCGCACCTCCGCCGGCAGCACCTATAACGCCTACCTCATAATGGATGAAAAGATAACCCTGATCGATACGGTCAAAAAGGAATTCCTGCCCGAGCTTTTGAGCCGCATCTCCAAAATAGTGGACCCCGGGAAAATCGATCAGGTGGTCTCCAACCATGCCGAGTTGGACCACTCCGGGGCCCTGCCCGGGCTCATGGAGGCCATCGGCCGGGATAAGCCGGTCTACGTCAGCAAATTGGGCGAAAAAGCCCTTAAAGCCCATTTTCACGAAACCGGGCTCAATTATAAAATAGTGGCCAGCGGCGACACCCTGTCCCTGGGCCGCCTGAGCCTGGAATTCCTGGAAACCAGGATGATCCACTGGCCCGACAGCATGGTCAGCTTCTGTCCCCAGTTGGGTATCCTGTTCTCCCAGGACGCTTTCGGCATGCACCTGGCCACCAGCCGGCGTTTCGACGACGAAGTCGGGCGCAACGTCTGGGGTTACGAGGCCCTGAAGTATTTCGCCAACATCCTGACCCCCTATACCAAGCCCATAGCCGCCCTCTTGCAGAGCGTGATTGACAGCGGCCTTTTGGCCAGGATAAAGATCCTCTGCCCAGACCACGGCCTCATCTGGCGCTCCAACCCCGGGGAGATCGTGGAATGTTACGCCAAGTGGGTCAGACAGGAACCCCAGCGCAAGGCCGTGGTCGTCTATGACACCATGTGGAAGTCCACGGAAAAAATGGCCGCGGAACTGGCCGATGCCCTGAGCGCCGAAGGGGTCCTGGTCCGGCTGATGAATATGAAGGCCTGCCACCGCAGCGACATAGTCACCGAGATTTACACGGCCGGGGCCGTGCTTGTGGGCTCGCCCACCATCAACAACGACCTCTACCCCACCATAGCCGAAATGCTGGCCTATATGCGGGGCCTTAAGTTCCAGAACAAGATCGGGGGGGCCTTCGGCTCCTACGGCTGGAGCGGCGAAGCGGCCAAAATGGTCCAGGCGGCCCTGGAGAATATGAAGTTTCAACTGCCGGCCCCGGAAGTCCGCTTCCAGTGGGTGCCCTCGGAGACCGACCTGGAACCCATCAGGACCCTGGCCCGGGCCGTGGCGAAAGCCCTGCCCCCGGACCCGGCCCCGGCCGATTTCGGCCTTTAATCCGGCGCCGTTGGGCCTTGCCCCTCCGCCCGCCCCGTCATTGCCGGGGTCCAGGTTTCTGCCAGCCTGGTCCGCATTTCCCTTATTGACGGGTGTAGGTTTGCATAACATATCAAATTAATTAAAATTAACAGGCCAGACCAGACTTCGTCCCTTCCGGGCCGAGACAGGCAGATTTTGCCGCCTCCGCCCGGGGTTTTGTTTTAATAATATATGTAAAATCAATATGTTATTTGTGGGCGGCCTTGGCCCGTATCTTGCTTTATTTCCGGGTGGAACCCAGAGGGCCGGATGCCGGCCCCGGAATGTGGTATCATAACCCCAAAGCCTTAGAGAGGCCGCCCCATGACCATCAAGCCAGTGGATCACCTTAATCAGATTTCAAACCCGGCCAAGACCACGGCCGCCCGGCCGGTCGACGGCCCGGGCTTCGCCCAGCTTTTGGCCGAACAGCAGACCGCCCAAACCGCCAAAGCTCCGGCCGGGAGCGCCGAGGCGCTCCTTTTGGAAAATCAGGCCCTGGGTGGCCTGATCAAAACAGGCCTGGAATCTGCCAGTTTCCAGACCCGGCAGCAGTTGGAGCGGACCTTGGACCAGATGGATCGCTACGCCCTGGCCCTGGGCGACGAATCCCGGACCCTCAAGGACATCGCCCCCCTGGCCGATAACCTGGGCCAGGCGGCCGACCGCCTCTCCCGGCTCAGTCTTGACCTCAAGGAGAGTGACCCCTTGAAGGGTCTGGCGGGTGAAGCGGCCGTGCTGGCCACGGTGGAGGCTATGAAGTTCAAGCGCGGAGATTACATCTAAGTTGCCGGTCAACCTTTATGCTCAATGCGGTCAATAACTATAATCCTCTCGGGAAGCTCGGGCCCCACTATGAGCGGCCCGAATACCGGCCGCCGGCCGGGGAGAGTGAAAATCAGCCGTCCTCGGCCCGGGCCGGGGACCGCCGCACCTTGAGCCAGTCCCAAAACGGGGCGGAGAAGAAGTCGCCCGCCCCCGCGCCCGTTCCGGTCCCGGCCAAGCTGAATATGGCCGGAGCCCGGAACCTGGTGGCCGCCCTGGCCGCCCAGATCTCCCTCCTCCCCCCCCAAAGCACCGACCGCGAACCGCACACCTGGCTGAGAAGCGGCCTCCTGACCCCGGTTTACGTTTGATCCGAGGGGCCTTGCCCCGACCAGCATTGAATTATAACCTTATTTCCATTGTGTGGCCCGGGGATACTTGACAATATCTCGGGGCCGGGTATATGATTTTTATTATTTTATGAGGCTTTAACGGTTAAGGAGGAGCCCGGCTTATGCGATTCCAAGCAATCATAAGCGCCCTGATCTTTTTATTCGCCTTTTTGGCCGGGCCGCTGGAGGCCCAGGAGCGGAGGCCGATGGTCAGGCCGCCGTCCGCCGGCTTTCAGTTGGAAAAAATCGGCCTGGAAGCGGTCATCGACGGCCAGAAGGCCAGTTGCACTTTGAAATATGTAATTTACAATCCGGGCGGCACTCCCATTGAAGTGGATTTCCTGGCCCCGCTGCCGAGCGGCGGCACGGTCACGGGCCTGACCCTTTTTGACGGCCGGACGGAAATGCCCGGCCAAATTTACGGCAAAGACGAGGCTTTCAAGATTTACCAGGAAATAGTCTCCCGCCTGAAGGACCCGGCCCTCTTGGAATATGCCGGCCGCGACACCTTTCGGGCCCGGGTCTTCCCGGTCCCCGCCAAGGGACGCCAGACCCTGGAGCTTAACTTCAACTATCTGGCCCCCAAAAGCGACGGCCAGGTGGGTTTCGAATTCCCCCTGGCCGGGCCCATGACTTCCGGCCGCACCCCGGAACAGGAAGTGCATTTGGTGGTCCGAAGCGCTCCGGGCCTCTCCGGGATTTATTCCCCCCTGGCCGAGGTCAATATCGACCATCAACCGGGGCAGGATGCCGTGGTCGGCTATCGCGCGGAAAAAAACCCGGTCATTGACCGCTTTCAACTTTATTTTCAAACGGAAACCGGCGGCCAGGTGGGCGGCCTGGTCCTGAGCCACAAACCCGACCCCAA
>JAITBV010000086.1 GCA_031283395.1 Candidatus Adiutrix sp. | reverse complement strand
TCATGGAAGAGTTGGGCCGGGGCCCGGTGGAACTCCACCAGGTCCTCCAGGCCGTTCAAACGCCGGTTGTTCAGGGCCGCGGCCACGGCCAGATGGCTGTAGTCCACCCCTGTCACCCGGGGTACCCCCAGGAAGGCCGCGGCCAGGGACAGAATACCCGTGCCGGCGCCCAAATCCAGGGCCGATTGGGGGTGGGGCGGAGTTTGGACGGCCCGGGCCAGGCAGTCCAGGCAGGCCCGGGTGGTGGGGTGACCGCCGAAGCCGAAGGCCAGGCCGGGGTCAATGATCAGGCGGGGCTCCGGCCCGGATTCGTCAGGCCCGGTGGTGGTCAGGCCGGCCACGGTGAAGGGGGCGGCCCCGGCGCCGTCCTGCCACTGGCCATATGTTAAGTGATGGATGTGGTTCAGGGTCAGGTTCGGTCTGGCGGCAAGAAAGTGGGCCGGGGCCGGTCCGGGCTCGCCCCGGAAGAAGACAAAGGCGAAATCAGCCTCCCAATGGAGCCCGGCCAGAGCGGGACCCAGTCGGTCCAGGTTGGCCGGGTCTTCAAAAATATTTCGGGCCGTTTCGTCTCTGGCCCGCAGTTCAAAAATGGTCAGGGGCTGTTCCGGGTGCATGCTTCGTTGACCAGTTCTTTCAGGGAGGCCCGGGCGCGGCTATCAAGGCAGCCGCTGCCCCTGGCTTTTTCCGCTGTTTTGGGGCCCAGGCCCGGCAGGGCCGCCAGAAGGTGGGTCGGGGTGGTCGGAAGGTCCACCTGGCGGCCCAGGTTCAGGCGGGTCAGGGCATTGGGCGGTAATGGCCCGGCCGGCCCGAGCATCTGCCCGCCGTCCTGTCTGTAGGTCGCCGGTCCTGATGGCAGGCCCGGAGGCGGGGCGGTGGGTGCCTCGACCCGGACCAGGCCGGTCAGGGCCGCGCCGGAAATCAGAGCGGCCAGAACCAGGTCCAGTCCGCGGCCTGGAGGCCGGGCGGTCATGTTTTTTGGCCGTCCAGCACTTTAGACACGGCTTCGGCCAAGCCGCCCTGGCCGGCCGGGGCTATAGACTGGTGGCGGGCCAAAAGATCCGGGGGAGCGTCACGGGTGACGAAGGCCTGGCCGGCCCAATCCAGGAGGTCACGGTCATTGTGGTCGTTACCCATAGCCACTGTCTGGTTCCGGTCCAAGCCCAGGCGCTTGGCCAGGGCGGCCGCGGCCCGGCCCTTGGAAACCTCCGGGGGCAGCACCTCCAGCCAGCGGCAGCCGTCGCCAAAGGGGGAGGCGGAAGCCAGCCGGGACAAGTCGGGGAGTTGGCGGTCAAATTCAGCTTCGGCCCGGGCCGCCTCGGGCTCTGGGATCATCAGGAGGAATTGATTAAAAACAGGGCGATCGGCCGGAGGCAGGTCAAAATAATCGGCCGGAAAGGGACGGCCTTGGGCCGCGAAATTTTTGAGGCGTTTATTGAAGCCGGACGGGATTTGGCCCGGCGGTTTCAAGTAATAGAAATGGTGGCCGTCGGGCGGTGGCAGATAGGCCAAGAAGCCGAAATTAAGACCTAGTGCGGCCTTTACGGCTTTTTCAGCTTCCGGCGGCCTAAGTATGTGGACTTCCAGCAAGGCTCCGGGGCCTGAAACCCCCCAGGGGCAGAGCCCGCAGCCGGAAGAAAAAATCAGCCAGTCCAGTTCCAGCCCTGGTTCCCAAGCTGTGGCGAAGCTGAACAGGCTCCGCCCGGTGACCACCGCCCGGACCCAACCGTCGGCACCCAGTCGTTTGAGGGCCGCCAGATCCGCCGGGGCCGGCGGCGCCTTGGGATCATGAGGTTTGATCGTTCCGTCAAAGTCGGTCAGCCACAGTCCGACTTTGTCTGTGGTTCTGGTCATTGGTCTCCGGCTCAATATATTGTGCCCGGTGGTCTTTTTATGTTATTATAACATAATATCGTACAATCAGCCACCCGGAGCCCCCGGCTTCTTCGCCGCCCGGGGCCTTGGAGAGGCCGGGACATTCATGATACCTCGCTACCAAAGGCCGTCTTTTAAGGATCTGTGGTCCTTGGAAAATCAGTATGCTTCCTGGCTGGAAGTGGAATTGGCCGTTTCAGAGACCCAGGCGGACTTGGGGCTGGTCCCGCCGGAGGCGGTAGCCGAGATCCGGGCTCGGGCCAGGGTGGATGCGGAGCGCATAGCGGCCCTGGAGGAGGAGACGCGGCACGATATTCTGGCTTTTGTCACCTCGATAGAGGAGCAGGTGGGCCCGGCGGCCCGTTTTTTTCACTACGGCCTGACCTCCTCCGATGTCCTGGATACCGCCCTGGCCTTGAGGCTGGTCCGGGCCATGGATCTCATTCTGGCCGACCTAGATGAGCTACGGGCTGAACTCAAGGCCCTGGCCCTGGCCCACAAAAAAACTCTTATCATCGGCCGCAGTCACGGCATCCATGCCGAGCCCACCACTTTCGGACTCAAGCTGGCTCTGTTTTACTCCGAGTTCGGCCGGCGCCGCGAAAGTCTCCTGGCCGCCCGCCGGGTCGTGGCCGTGGGCCAGTGTTCCGGGCCGGTGGGCAATTTTTCCGCGCCGGGCCTGTCATTGGAAGTGGAGGAGAAAGCCCTGGCCCGCCTGGGTCTGGCCCCGGCCCCGGTCTCCAACCAGGTCATTCAGCGCGACCGCCACGGCCAGTATTTCTGCGCCCTGGCCCTTCTGGCCTCGTCCATGGAGAAGCTGGCCGTGGA
>JAITBV010000040.1 GCA_031283395.1 Candidatus Adiutrix sp. | reverse complement strand
GCATGGAATTGCGGGCCCGGGTGCGCTCCCTTTTGAAGGTCAAGGCCTATAACGACCACATGGCCAATTATCAAAAGGAATTGGAAGCGGAAGTGGCCCGGCGGACCGAACAGGTTCGGGAGGCCCACGCCAAATTGCGCGACGCCTCCCTGGAAACCATTTTCCGCCTGGCCCGGGCCGCTGAATACAAGGACGAGGACACCGGCGCCCACCTGATAAGCATGAGCCGCATATCGGCCTATCTGGCCGAGCGCCTGGGCCTGAACCAGACGGTGGTCGACCGCATCCTCTACGCCTCGCCCATGCACGACATCGGCAAGATCGGCATTCCCGACCGCATCCTGACCAAGAACGGCCCTTTGAACGACGAGGAATGGGGGATCATGCGCATGCACCCCATTTTCGGCGGCCAGATACTGGAGGGTTCGGACATCGGCTTTTTGAGCCTGGGCGAGGTCATCTCCCTGACCCACCACGAAAAGTGGGACGGTTCCGGCTATCCCCACGGCCTGGCCGGGACCCAGATCCCCCTGGCCGGGCGCATCGTGGCCGTGGCCGACGTCTTTGACGCCTTAAGGTCCAAGCGCCCCTACAAACCGCCCCTGACCATGGAACAGACCGTGGACATCATCCGCGCCGGCCGGGGCACCCATTTCGACCCCCAGGTGGTGGATATACTCCTGGACAACCTCGACGGCGTGGTCAAGCTCTGGGACGAAGCCCAGGCCAGCCATCACGCCGGCTTGCAGCAGAGCAGCCTCAACCCGGACCCCATCCATGCCTGATCCGGCCTCCGGATCCCCCCGCCCCTTGCGCCTCTTCTTCGTGCGCCACGGCCAGACGGAAAACTTTGAAAACCCTCCCTTTAACGGCTGGCGCGACGCCCCCCTGACCGAGTTCGGCCGCCGCCAGTTGGACCAGGTGGCCGAGGCCCTGGCGGCCGTGCCCTTCCTGGCCGTCTATGCCAGCGATCTCAGCCGGGCGGTTTACGGCGGCCGCCGGCTGGCCGAAAAGCTGGGCCTTGATCTGGCCACCGACCCCCGGTGGCGGGAGATGAGTTTCGGCCGCTGGGAAGGCCTGACCTATTCCCAGATAGCCTCTGAAGACCAGGCCCTCATCCGCCGCCTTTTTTCACCGGGCGGCGAAGGTGAGGATGAGCCGTTCCCCGGGGGGGGCGAAAGTTCGGCCGGCTTTTACCGCCGCGTGGCCGGAGCCCTGGCGGCCCTCAGGAGCGCCCATCCCGAAGGGGGACGGGTGGCCCTGGTGGCTCACGGAGGGGTCTGTAAAATGCTCTGGGCCATGATCTTGAAAATACCCCCGGCCCTGGCCTGGTCCGCGGTCCAGCAGGATTTCGCCGCCGTCAACGTGGCCGACCTCTACCCCGGGGGCCGCGTCATAGCTCACCTGGTCAACGGCTACGTCGGGCCGGAGGGCTATCACCAGGCCGGGCCGGGCCTGGCCCGGCTGGTGGGCGAATCCGTCTTCTGATACATGGCCTTAAGGGGATCATGAAACTGATTTTAACCTACACCCTGGGCTTGAGCCTGGCCTGGCTGGGGCTTATCTCCCTTCTGGCCGGGCTGACCGCCTGGCCCCGCGACGGGTTCTTTATGCCCGTGGGCGCCGGGGCGCTCCTTCTTCTGGCCGCCTTCCGTCCGCTCCTTTCCCTGGTGCGCCAATACCTGCGTCCCGGTCAGGCCTGAAACCCCGAACACGCTAAAATTCGCTTAAGGCGGTGCCTGTAAGTATGCTCCGCCAGCACCCTGGCCCGGGCCGCCCGGCCCAGGGCCAGGGCCTCTTCAGGCCGGGCCAGGTAGTGGTCTATGAGGTCCGGCAGGTCTTGGGGGGTTTCGGCCACGGCCACTTCCCGGCCGGGGGTGAACAGGAGCGGCAGAAGGGGCCGGGGATCGGTTATTTGGAGCCCCCCGGCCGCGGCTATTTCAAAGGCCCGGGGGTTCAGGAAGCGGCCGGAACCATCGAAGACGGCTTCATCTTTGAGGCTGGAGTGGAGGTTCAGGTTGACCCGGCCCCCGGCGTAGATCAGGGCGCATTCCCGGGGGGTGACCCGCCGGCCGCCTTCAAACAGGTGTTCGGCCAGCCGGCCGTCCCGGGGCCAGCCCGAGCCGTAAATTTTAAATTCCCGGGGCTGGTAACGGGCGGCCAGGCCCTCCAAAAGGCGGACCCGGTTGGGATAGCCCGCGCCCATGAAGGAGAGTTCGGCCCGGAAGGCCGGGGGAAGGTCCGGGCAGGGCTTGAAGAAGTCCGGGTCGGCGGCCAGGGGCAGGTAATGGGCCCGGTCCAGGCCGATGTCGCGGAGAGCCGGTTCGATCAAGCCTTCCTGGATGTGGAAAAAAACATCATAGGCCGGGCCGGTTTCCAGGGCGTAAGGGAAAAGGCGGAAATCTTCCACCAGCCAGAAGGCCAGGACGGTTTCGGGGTGGCCGTCGCGCATCCGGTCCAGGGCCGGGACGGTCAGGGGGGCCTGGGCCAGGGCCACGGCCAGGTCGGGCCGGAAGCCGGAGACGGCCTCGGCCGCCCGGGCCCCGGAAAGTTCCAGGAGACCGGCCAGGGCCCGGTCCCGGTCCGCCGAGGGGGGGCCTTGGGCGGCTTTTTCCCGGGCCTTGAGTTCCGCGCCCCAATCCAGGTAAAGGACTGTAAAGCCCAGGCCGGTCGCCGCCCGGGCCAGGGCCTCGGCCACCGGCTCCGGCCCTCCGGACAGGGGGGGGATGACCATGAGCCGGAGATCCGGCCCGGCCGGGCGGAGGGTCCGGGGGGCCCCGCCGGCCATAATACCGGCTGCGCCTACGCCTAGCCGGCGGGCCAGTTGGGCCAGTTGGGCCGGGGCCCGCCTGCGGGCCGCGGGGCTGACCAGGAATTGATCAGCCCGGGCGGGGCGGGGCAGATCCTCCAGACCCTTCGAGTCGGCCAGGTGCCAGGGAGTCAGGAGCCTGAGCTGGGGGGGGGCGGCCGCCAGGTGGGAACTGAAGTCGTGGCGGTTCAGGACGGCCAGGGCCACCAGGGGATCGGGCTCAAAGACGGCTACGCGCCGGCCGGATTCCAAAAGCAGCCGGACGGCCCAGGGCTGGCCGAAGCCGAAAATGACCAGGGGACGCCCGGGTTCCGGTCCCGCCGGCCGGCCGTCCGTAGAACCGGCTGGGCCGGCCATAAAACCGGCTGGGCCGGCGGCCTCCGCCAGCCAGGCCCGGGCCTCGGCCTCCGGATCGCGGCGGGAGGCCTGGCTTTGGCCTCCGGCCACTACCACGGTCTGGCCCGTGGCCGCCAGAGCCTCGGTCACCGGCCCGGTTGCCGGGGCCTGTTTCAGCCAGGCCAGGGCCAGGTCCTGGCCCCCGGCGGCCAGGGCGGCCAGGCCTTTAGACTCCTCATCCCTGAAACCAGCCCTGGTCGCTTCCGCCATGTCCTCTCCCAAGCCAGATACCTGCTCCGGCCGGGGCGGCTCAGCAGGGGTCTTTAGGCGGGGCCTGGTCGGCCTTTTTATCTAAGCGGTCCAGCATTTCAACTAGTTGCCCAAGCAGGGTCTTGGGGTCTATGGTTATGGAACAGCCGAAGCAGGAGATGTGGCCGCCCTCCTGATCCAAAGTGAATATTACCTTGTGCCCGCAATTGGGGCACTGGCCTTCAATTTGTCCGGACATGGGTCACCTCGTTAAATGGAATGTCCATGCAAATATACACTACTCGGCGGCATATATAAAGCCCCGCCTTTCGGACCACGGCTGGATTTTAACATCTTTTCCGGTCGTCTAAACAGAGGCGTGATCGAACAGAAGGCCGTTCAGGCGGATTTCGATGTGATTTGGCCGGGGTAAGGTTTTTGGCTGGCCTCGGCTTGCTTTTTTTGGGCTAGGGTCAAGGCGTGTTGGACCAGCATTTCGGTCGCTTCTCCTCCGGCCAGAAGACACTCTTTGAAGGCCGCCAGGGCTTCGATTTGAGATAGCGTCATCTTCTTGGGATCTTTACTTTTTCCAAGTAGATCCCTGCCCTTGTTCAGAGATTCCAAAAAGTCATGCCCGTTGATCCGGCATATTTTTTCCATGTTCAGGAGCGAGAGGCCTTTTTTCTGGTTCATAAAGTTAATGAAAAGGCTGTGGGTAAGTCCAAACCTTTGGGCCGCCTCCGTCTTGTTCAGGCCGGACTTTTTCAGCCAATTTTCAATATAAGCCCTGAAATATTCAATGGTATTAGTGCGTTCTGTTGATGTTTTAGGCATGGTCAATTCTATGGCCTGCTCTGGTTCAATAGATGACTTATATTGTTGACATTCGGTCCATTAAGTGATTTAATGTCCAATAAGTTATCCAACAATCTTTTTTTTGGCCTTATCTGAGAGGCGTTGTTGACTAAGATATAATATTAATTATTTAGTTATTATGTCAAGGGCGGCTGTTTTATTTAGGGCATCAATTTCCGATCACAAGCGAGAATCAGGAGGGATGATGATGAAACCGAGTTTTATGAACTTAAAAGGCCGGCTGGCGGGCCTGGCCTTTCCGGCCTTGTTTATCGTTTTCGCGCCCCTGTCCGCCGCCTGGGCCGAACACAAAGTAATTGATGGTACAGTCACGGGCTCTGAATTTATTGGCAACAGCGTGGTTACGGATAGCGCCGCCGGCCACAGCGTTACGGTGGTAAGCGGTGGCGGCTTTGATGGGGATGCCGTCATCGGCGGGTTTGCCGAAGTCAGTAACGGCACAGGTTCGGCCACGGCCACGGGCAATAGCGTGACTATCAGCGGCGGCGAGGTTAAAGTTACGGAGGCTGTCATCGGCGGAGGCGCCGATGTCTTTTTCAATAGTGGTGTCGGCACAGGTTCGGCCACGGCCACGGACAATAGCGTGACCATCAGCGGCGGCGAGGTTACGGGGTATGTCATTGGCGGGGAAGCCGACACCAACGACGGCGGTGGTTCGGCCACGGTTATTGGCAACAGCGTGACCATCAGTGGCGGCAAG
>JAITBV010000035.1 GCA_031283395.1 Candidatus Adiutrix sp. | reverse complement strand
GGCGGCCGCCCGTTCGGCGGCTGAAATCCGCCGCCGGATCCCGGAACCGACCCTGGCCGACCTGTGGGATGTCTGGCAGGCCCTAGGCGGCGACGGCCGGCTGGAGCTGGAACTTTCTGAACTGAGCCCAGGCGTTCTGCGCTTCCGCGTCCGGCGCTGCGCCTACGCCGAAGCCTACCGGGCCCTTAACCTTTTGGAGTTGGGCCTGGAGTTCAGTTGCCGCCGGGACGCCCCCCTGGCCAAAGCCCTCTTGCCCGGAGTGGCGTTGCGCCAGTCGCCCACCCTCATGGAGGGCCACGACGGCTGCCTTTTTGAATACCGGTGGCCTGAATAATTTCGCCCGGCTCTTGCCTTTGGCGGCCGGGCGTATTAGAATAGTTATTTATCGTCGGCGGCGCGGACCGCCGGAGACCGGTGTTATTTATGGCCGGCGGAGCCATCGCCGGCCGAGGGCGCCCGAATCGGGCCTTGGGCCAGAAGGAACCTGTCGTCCCGGCCTCCGGCCAGAAGGGCCGGCCCGGCCTGGGCCAGAAGGGCCAGACCCTGGCTGGCCCGTTCGATAGCCGTCAACTGCTGGGCCCGATGGCCGGTGACGGCCCGAAGGCGGACCTTGGCCAACCCGGGCCCATAGACGCCTAGTTCCCGGGCCGCGGCCCGGCTGAGGTCGATGACCCGGCCGGGCACGAAGGGGCCGCGGTCGTTGATGCGCAAGGTCATGCTCCGGTTATTTTCAAGGTTCCTGACCTCAACCCAGGTGTGGAGCGGCAAGGTCTTATGGGCGGCCGAAATCTTGTCCATGTCGTAAACTTCGCCGCTGGCCGTCTTGCGGCCGTGAAAAGGCTCGCCGTACCAGGAAGCCAGGCCTTTTTCCCTGACCCCGTTGGCCGAAGCCAGAATATAGTAGCGCCGGCCCTTGACCACATAAGACTTTCCCTTCCCCTTGCCGGAGAAAGAAAGCCCGCAATTGGCCAGAGACAGCACCAGGGCCAGCAACATAAGAAATTTGACGCATTCCATTCCGCCCCGCCAGATCCCAAGACCCAACCAGGAGTGGAAGGATTTTCGACCATGAAACCCTCTGGATCCAGTCAACATTGTTCCGGCCTCCTTGCCCTGCTCCCAGCCCTGGCGGCTCTCTTCGCCTGGGCGGTCCTCTCCGCCGTCATCTCTCCGCCCCTGCTCCAGGCCGAAGAGCCGACGGTCCTGGCTCAGGCCGGAAAAACCTCGGCCAAAACCAAAACTCAGACCAAGCCGGCCAAACCGAAAGCCGAGACCCTTCCCTGGCCTCAAAACGTCACGACCCTGGCCGGCGAGGGCGCTGTGCTGGTAGTGGACAACCACGCCCATCCCGGGCAGCCCCGGGAGCTTTACGCCCTCAATGCGGAGAAAGATTTCATCCCCGCGTCCATCCTTAAAATCGTCACTTCCGGGGCCGCACTTGAATTTTTAGGCCCTGATTTCCGCTTCAAAACCGACTTCCTTCTGACCAAAAACAACGACTTGTGGATAGTCGGATATGGCGACCCACATCTGGTGTCGGAAGAATTGGCCCTGGTGGTCAAGGAGTTGCAAAAACGGGGCCTGAAAAAAGTCCGAAATATCCTTATAGACAACTCCTATTTTCAAAAAGATATCATACTCGACGGCAACACCCAGACCCGCTCACCATTCGACGCCTACAACGGGGCCTATGGCGCCAACTTCAACACCGTCGCCTTCAAAAGAGACAAAAAAGGTCAGGTGTCACGCGCCGCCGAACACATCCCCCTGACTCCCCTGGCCCTCAAGGTGGCCGCCCAGACCAAGGGCCCGGGCGTCTTCACCTTCAACATTTCCGAAAGCCCCCAGGCGGCCGAACTCAATTCCGGGGAAATTTTCAAAGCCCACCTTAAAGAAGCAGGCCTGCCGGTGGAAGGGGAAATATTGACCGGCCAGACCGCCCCGGCCCGCCGCAAGATATTCTATCGGCACGAATCTTCCCTGCCCTTGGAAGCGGCGGTCAAACTCCTGATGGAGCACTCCAACAATTTCATGACCAACCAGATTTTCCTGGCCCTGGGAGCCGAGTTCTACGGGCCTCCGGCCAGCCTGGAAAAATCCCAGGCGGTCATGAACGCCTTTTTTCAGCGGCACAGCCTCAAACCCATAACCATGGGCGACGGCAGCGGCCTGAGCCGCCTAACCACCATGACCGCCCGACAGATGGCCGAGGTACTGGCCGTGGTGGAACCTGGCCGCGGCGTCTTCTCCCGCAGCCAGGACGGCCTGGTGCTGTCCAAAACCGGCACCATGAGCGACATCAAGACCCTGGCCGGCTATCTCGAACGCCCGGGGGAGCCGGACCGCCCCTTAAGCTTTGTCATCCTTCTCAACGGCCCCAATTACAACGGCGTCCGGGACCAGATCCTGGACCTTCTCAAGGACAGGTTCCTGGCCGCCCCGCCCAGCGTCGGGAGCGGATAAAGCGGTCTTGCCCATTTCCCGGAAAAGGTTTATGCTGGGATAATCCAGCCCGCCCCAGGCGGGCGACACCATTTCAAGTTGGCCTAAAATGCCCAATTACCTGACCTCCCCCACCCAGTTGCGCGATGAATTGGACAGCCGGCTGAACTGTTTCGGCGAATTCACCCCGAATGACTCCATCTGCCTAAGATCCTGCGCTCTGAACATCAACTGCGCCATAGCCAAGAACAAGTTTCTCGGCTTCCAGCTTCTGGACGACTCCGGGGCGCCCCTCAGCCGTTTCGAGGCCTTTGAAGCGGAATAACCATGTTCCGGCAAAAAGGACGAGGCCATAAGATCCAGCGGGCGGGGTGGCTTTTTCTTTTGGCCGTCATCCTGGCCGGCTGCCCGGCCCCGGGCGGCAGGCCTTGGGACAGCCTGAGCCAAAAGGCCCGGGACAACGGCTTTAAGCCCGTCAACTTCAACAGCCCCCCCTTTCTCCTGGCCGGACTCCTCAAAGGGCAGCCCGGCTCCGGGGCCCTGGTCGTCTATCTGGAAGGCGACGGCCGGGGCGTGGTGCGGGGCCTGGTCACCCAGGACCCCACCCCGGGCCAGCCCTTGAGCTATGAACTTGCCGCGGCCGACCCGGCCCCGGCCGTGCTCTATCTGGCCCGCATCGGCCAATATCAGCCCACCCAGACCGGCCAGGAGTTCCAGCCCTACTGGTCCGACAAGCGCCTGGCGGACGAAGCGGTGGCTGCGGCCAGTTTCGCCATCGACGAGGCCAAACGCCGACTTTCGGCCAGGCAGATACACCTCGTCGGCTATTCCGGCGGCGGCGGACTGGCCCTGCTTCTGGCCCAACGCCGGACCGATGTGGCCAGCCTGGTGACGGTGGCCGGACTTTTGGACACTCAGTGGTGGGTCCGGGAAAAAAACTACCACCCCCTGACCGGCTCCCTTAATCCGGCCGACCAGGCCGCCAGGCTGGCCGGCCTGCCCCAGGTGCATTTCTACGGTTCCTTTGATCCCATAATTCCCGGGGCCATGAGCGGCCACTTCCAGTCCCTGGCCCCCTTCACCAGTTTCCAGAGGGTGGAAGTCCAGACCAATCACTGGAAAAACTGGGCCGAATGGTGGCCGGACCTTCTGAAACTCCATGTCCTGCCCCTAAGGTCCCGGGCGGGAGACCGCCCGGACGGCGCCTGATCCCCTGCCACAACCCATCAAAAAAATTTAAAATATGGCCTGACCAGACCTCAACATCTAGTGGGCGGCGGCGGTCGACCCCTATATAAAGTTTTCGCAAAAGTTTGTTCAATAGGGCTTGACTTTTTATGAAAAAATGCATATTATATAAATTGTCATATAAATGATATGTAAGTAAACATAGTGATCCCCCGCCGTCGAACCCCCGCCTTCTTCCCATTGCCAGACCCCTCTTCCGACCTTCCTTCCGGACGGCGGCCCTAAGCGGTCGCCGTCCCGCCGTTTAAGTCCGGACCGCTTGGAAACAGGGCCGTCCCGTGCTATACTTAATAGTTCGAACACGGCTGAAGCTTACTAGAGGTGTAAAGATGAAAAGCTCTGTTCCGGCCCTGGCG
>JAITBV010000028.1 GCA_031283395.1 Candidatus Adiutrix sp. | reverse complement strand
ACTGCCCGGGGTCTTTGACGACTGCATGAAGGTGGTGGAGCGCCTTTCCGAGGGCTACGAGGTGGCCCTTCTCAATTCCAAGAATCCCTGGCGGGTCCTGGGCCAGGAATCCTACGCCTTTGAGGCGGCCCAGGCCTTTGACTATGAAATGGGCGGCCTGGCCCTGTTTCTGCCGGTCGGCAATGCCGGGAACCTCACGGCCCTTTTGAGCGGGCTCCTCAAGCTACGGCGCTACGGGGTGATCGAGGAACTGCCCAAGGTGGGGGCGGTGCAATCCGCCCAGGCCGACCCGGTTTTCCGCTACTTCAGCCAGAGCGGGCCGGGCCGGGTCTATACGCCGGTGGCGGTCCGGCCGTCCGTGGCCCAGGCGGCCATGATCGGCGACCCGGTCTCCTTTCCCCGGGTGGCCCGGCTGGCCGAGGAATACCGCGGCCTGGCCGGCGACGACCATTTCTTCGTGGTCCAGGTGACGGAGAGCGAGATCATGGACCACACGATCCGGGCCAACCGGGCCGGGCTGACGGTCTGCACCCAGGGCGGGGAATCCCTGGCCGGCCTGGCCGAGGCCGTCCGGCGGGGGCTGGTCCGGCCGGGCGAACGGGCCCTGGTGGATTCCACGGCCCACGCCCTGAAGTTCGCCGATTTCCAGGCCGCCTACTGGGCCGGCGGCCTGGAAGATGACTACGGGGTCAGGACCGACCCGGCCCTGGTCAACCGGCCCCTGGCCCTGGATATAACGGGCGCGTCCCGGCCCGAGCCCGGCCGGCCCCAGAGCCCGGCCGACCGGGCCGCCTATGCGGCCGCGGCCGCCGAGGCCGTGGCCCGGGCCCTGGGGCTCACGCCCAAGACCTGACCGTGACCCGCAAGCCCAGGCCCCGCGGAGCCCAGACCTTTTTGGAACCCCCGGCCGGGATCTCCCGCCCAGACCTTTTGGCCCCCGGGGGTTCCAAGGGGGCCTGGGCCGCGGCGGTGGAGGCCGGGGCGGACGCGGTCTATGTGGGGCTGAAGGAGTTTTCCGCCCGGACCTATGCGGAGAATTTCACTATAGCCGAATTGGCCGGCGTCATAAGGGAATCCCGCCGGGCCGGGGTCAAGATCCACCTGGCTTTCAATTCCCTGGTCAAAGAGAGCGAATTGGGGAGGGCCTGGGGGCTTCTGGCCGCCGCGGCCGAATTGGGCCCCGATGCCCTGATCATCCAGGACTGGGGCCTGAACCGGCTGGCTGCCGCCCATTTTCCCCAAATCCCCCGCCACGCCTCCACCCTCACCGGGGTCCACAGCCTGCCGGGCCTGGTGGCCCTTAAGGAAGCCGGCTTCACCCGGGCCGTCCTGGCCCGGGAACTGGCCTATGACGAGGTGGCCGCCTTGAGTGTCCACAGCCCCCTGGGCCTGGAAGTCTTCATCCACGGGGCCTTATGTTTTTCCGCCTCCGGCCTCTGCCTCATGTCCAGCTTCCTGGGGGGCCGCAGCGCCCTCCGGGGCGGCTGCACCCAGCCCTGCCGCCGCTCCTACCGCCAGGGCCGGCGCCAGGCGGCCCTCTTTTCCCTGGCCGACCTGGCCCTGGCCCCCTATCTGCGGGAACTGAGGCAACTGCCCCTGGCCGGGCTCAAAATAGAGGGCCGGATGAAGGGGCCGGACTATGTCGGCCGGGTGGTGCGGGCCTACCGCCTGCTCCTGGACGCCCCGGATGAGGCTTGGCCCCAGGCCTGGGCCGAGGCTGAAAGCATACTGGCCCAGGTCCCCGGCCGCCGCACCTGCGGGGGGCCCTGGGCGGCCCGGGCCGAAGGGCCTCTGGCTCCCCTGAGCCAAGAGACCACCTCCGGCCTGAAATTGGGCTTTATGGAACCGGCCGGTCCCGGCCGGGGCCGCTTGACCCTCATCAATCCGGTGGCCCGGCTGGACCGCCTGCGCCTCCAGGCCAAGGGCGGCGAGGAGAGCGCGGCTTTCAACCTTAAAGGCCTGTGGCTGGACCAGGAGACCGCCGTGGAATCGGCTCCGGCCGGGGCCGACGTGATAGTGGAGTCCCTTCGCCTGCCGGCCAATGAAGGCTGGCTTTTTAAAATCGCCTCCGGCCGGGAGGAGCGGGCCATTTTAGCCTCTCCCCTGGTCCGGGCCCTAGAGGCCGAAAAGGCCGCGCCAAGGGCCTTTCGGGGCCTGCCCCCGGAACTCAGGCGGCCGTCCCGTCCCGGCCCGCCCCGGCCCGGTCCCCCCCGTTTCTGGATCTGGCTGGAGCGGGCCGAAGATATCCGCGAGGCGGCCGGCTTTAAGGCCGCCCGCCTGATCCTCCCCCTGACCGAGGCCAATATCCGCCATGTCCGGCGCCACCGCCGCCATTTCAAGGACGAGGCGAACAAATTGGTCTGGAGCCTGCCGCCCCTGTTGTTCCACCGCCGCCAGGCCTGGCTGGGGCGGGAACTGGGGGGACTTCTGGAGTCCGGTTTCAAAACTTTCCTGGCCGCCAACCTCGGCCACTTGAACATCCTTAAGCGGGCCGGGGCGGAGATCTGGGCCGACCACCGCCTGGGCGTTCTGAACCACCAGGCCGAGGCGGCCCTGGCCGGCCTTGGCTGCCGCGGGGTGACCCTGAGCCTGGAAATGGACGAAGAGACGGCCGCCGCCTTTTGGGCCCGCCCGGCCGCGGCCGAACGCCTTATCTATCTCTATGGCCGGCCGGCCCTCTTCACCTCCCGCCTGCCCCTGGAGAGCCGGGAGACCCTGGTCAGCCCCAAGGGCGAGAAATTCCGCCTGGCCCGGGAAGGGGAGGCCGTCATCGTCATCTCCGACCGGCCGGTCTTTCTGGCCCCCCTTTTGAAAAAACCGCCCCTCCCGGGCGGGGTCGGCTTCATCCTGGACTTAAGGTGCGAGGCCCACCTGGCTGAAAAATTGCGGACCCTGAAAAAAGCCCTGGCCGCCGGGGCGGCCGGGAGCCAGGGCTCGGCCTTCAACCTCAAGAGGGCTCTACTTTAGACCTATTAACTAGTTATATGGATATATAGGCCGATTTTTATTTTTGAAAAATTTTTTGGCCTGGGCTATACTTTACTGAAATTGAATAATACGTTCAGGAGCGTGACGAACATGGCCGGCAGCGTACCCGCGACCAAAGTGGTCTCCATACTCAATCTCAAAGGCGGCGTGGCCAAGACCACCCTGACCGTGGCCCTGGCCGACGCCTTCGCCATCCAGGGCAAGCGGGTCCTGGTGGTGGATGTCGATCCCCAATGCGACACTTCGATTATGCTGGTGGGGCAGGCGCGGTGGAAAGATGATCTGCACGCCAAAAACAGGACTCTGGCGCCGTTTTTTTTCCAGAGCAAGGAGGCGGCCGAGGTGGAGGCCTGCCTGGAGCCGGAGGTGTCGGATATAAGGGGCGTGCATAATATTTCCTTATTGGCCGCGGACATGAAGCTGTCTGACATTCAAAACGGCTTGCTGCCGAAAGGTCAGACCGTTTCCAGGGCCGTTCTGGCCAGGCTGTTGGGGCAGCTGAAAGGCCTGTTTGATCTGGTGCTGATCGACTGCCCGCCCAATTTCAGCATTTTGACTCAGAATGCCCTGGCCGCTTCCCATTCCTATATCATGCCGGCCATACCGGATTATCTTTCCCTGACCCTGGCCGCCACGCGCACCAAGGAGTATGTGGAACGGCTCAATAACAAGCGGCCCAAGGCGCCGGTGAAACTGGCGGGTATCGTTCTGACAAAATACCAGTCCAACAATACGGTCCACCGGGAACTCACCGGGCGTATCAACGCCGATAACAGGGCCTTGTGGAAGGATATGCTGCGCAACCACATCATTCCCCAGACGACGGATTTGACCGAGGCGGCGCAATACGATCCAAACAGAAGGACCAATAGCGAAAAGTATCCCCAGGGGCTGTCCAAAAGTTTCCGGGAACTGGCCACGGCGCTCTGGCCGAGGTTTTGAGAGGTGTTGAAAAAAACCTTGAGCTTTACCTGAAAAATTTCTCAAGTTAAGCCTCAAGGAAGTCGATAAGGGGTATGAGACCGGTCAAAAGTCCGGCTGGCGGCCGAGGGTGGCCGGGCGGGCCGTTTTGTGCTATAATACTCCATAAGGAAGAGAAAGGGCGGGCTTGATGAAGATTCTGCAATTTACGCCCCCGCCTAAGCCGGAGCGCCCGAAGCCGGGCCGGCGTCCGGAAGCCGGTGATTTTGACGGCCTTTTGAAGCAGTTTCAGGCTTCCGGATCGGCGGGAGGCCCGGGCGGCCTGATCTCCCTGGAAAACCGGCGGGCCCGGCAACTGCCGCCGGTCGGTGAACTGGAAGAGGCCGGGCGGCTCCTGGGCCGTCTGGACCAGGCCATCAGGTCCGCGCCCGCCGAGATTTTGAGCCGGGTCCACGGCCTGGAAGGTTTGCTCTATGTTTATACAAAGGCCGGCGAAGTCTGAGATCGAACGGGAGCATTAGCTTATGAGCGCCGATTCCCCTGACCGCATCTCCAATAAGCGCCTCCTGGACTACCGCATAGTGGCGACCTCTGACCAGAATTACGGCCAGTTGCGGCATGAAGCCCAAACCCGGGATCTGGGCCAGAGCCAGTCCTCCCACGATCTCAGTCTCCGCCGGGCCGCCGAGATGGAAACCGGCCGGGCCCGCAACATCTATACCATCGTCTGAACCGTCACCCGCCCCTCCGGCGGAAAGAAAATGAAAACCATCTATTTTGCCGGCCCTGATGTCTTTGATCCGGATTACCCCCGGCTGAAGGCTGAAATCAAAGCCCTGTGCGCTCCCTTGGGCGTCCGGCCTCTTTTGCCCGGAGACCAGCAATTGCGGGAATTTGAAGGGGGGAAAGCGGAAGATGCCGAAGCCATCTTCCGGCAGAACCTGGCCCTCATCGACCAGGCCGAGGGCGTCCTGGCCAACTTGAACCCCTTTCGGGGGGTGATAGAGCCGGATTCCGGCACGGTCTTCGAGTGTGCCTATGCCTACGGCCGGGGCAAATGGGTCATCGGCCATCTGGCCGACCGGCGGGATATCCTGACCAAGCTCCGCGAATCAGGCCTGGCGAAAGATGATTCCCTCGACCGGGACGGCCGCCTGATAGAGGATTTCGGCCTGCCCCTGAACCTGATGCTGGCCCGGGCCCTGACGGCCCTGGCCGGCAGCCTGGAAGAGGCCTTGACCATGGCGGTGAGCCTCAGGTAATGACTTCCATGACCCAGTCGGGGATTTTTATGATCTTGCGGCTGGCCCGATCCACCACGGCCAGCACGGTGTAGCCTGAAACCCGGATCTCGTCCGGGTTTTCTTCCACAAAAAGACGATATTCGATGCGGAAGCTGGCTCTCTTGATGGCCGCGACCCAGCACTCCATGACTATGACTGCGTCGTAACGGAAGGGGTGATAGTAGTGGGCTCCCACCTCGGTCAGGGGGGTCACCAGGCCCCGGGCTGCCATCTCCGAATAGGGCCGGCCCGGCTGGCGCAGGTATTCTTCCCTGGCCCGTTCGAAAAAGCGGAAATAGGCGCCGTGATAAACAATGCCCATGGCATCGGTGTCGGCGTAGAGGACCCGGTGCCGGCTGCGGGCGATGAAGGCGTTTTCAGGTGGTTTCATTTTTCCGGTCCGAACAAAAGGCGGCCGAGGTCCGCCCCGGGCGAGACCAAAAGCCCGGTGGCGGCCGCTTCGGCTTCGCTGAAGGGCCGGCCGCTGGGTCCGGGGACAGGCGGCTGGCTATAGATCAGGAAGGGCACAGGGTCGGCGGAATGGGTCGTTAGTTCCAGGGGGGTCGGGTGGTCGCTGGCCGCCAGGATCCTGAACTCGCCGAAATCAGGCAGGGCTTTTAAAAGGGGCCCGGCCACCAGGGCGTCAAAATCGGTGATGGCCCGCATTTTCATATCCAGCTCCCCCCGGTGGGAAGCCTCATCCGGGGCTTCCAGGTGGATGACGGCCAGGTCCAGGCGGGTCAGGGCTTTAAGGGCGGTTTCGACCTTGCCCTGGTAATCGGTGTCCACCCAGCCCGTGGCCCCGGGGACAGGCGGGGCCTCAAGCCCGGTCAGGACCCCCAGACCCTTGACCAGGTCCACGGCCGAAACGGCGGCGCCGGTCAGGCCCCAGCGTTCCTGGAAAGTCTTAAGGGCCGGCCGCCGGCCCTGGCCCCACAGCCACAGGCAGTTGGCCGGGAGCCGGCCGGCCGCCCGGCGCCTGGCGTTGACCGGGTGTTTTTCCAGGATGGGCCGCGAGGCATGGACCAGGGCGGCCGTCTGGCTGGCGGCCGGATCGTTCAAAAGCGGGGTCAGGTCCCGGTCGCGGTAATCGTGGGGCGGGCGCGAGGGGGCGCGCTCCGGGGCGGGGTCCGGCCAGATCAGGATATGCCGGTAGCTGACTCCGGGGTAGAGGCGCTGGCCGGCGGTCAAAGGCAGTTCTTCAGCCAGGGCGGCCAAAAGTTCCCGGGCTTCCGGGGTGCTGAGGTTGTCGGCGGCGTGGTCCCGCATCAACAGGGCCCCGCCGGTCTCTTCAACCGTGATGAGATTAAGGCGGAAGACCAGGTCTGCGGGGCCGAAGTCCAGGCCCTGGCTGGCCGCTTCCAGGGGGCCGCGCCCGGTGATGAGCCCTGGGGGGTGATAGCCCAGAAGGGAGAGGATGGCCACATCGGAACTCGGGTCCATACCCTCGGGCACGGTTTGGGCCAGGCCCAAAAGGCCGCCCCGGGACATGATATCCAGGTTGGGGGTGTTGGCGGCGGCCAGGGGGGTCAGGCCCCCCAGGGCCCGGCAGGGCCGGTCGGCCATGCCGTCGCCGATGAGGATGACATATTTCAAAGCCGGGTCTCCACGCGGATGAGCCTGGTGGGGGCCAGCACGGTCTTAAGGCGGTCCGAATCGGCCAGGGCGGCCTTCAGGTCCCGCTCCTGGGCCGAATGGGTGAGCATGACCAGGGTCACGGCTTCCTGCCCGGGCAGGGGGCTTTTCTGGATGACCTGGGCCAGGCTGATGCCCCGTTCAGACAGGAGCCCGGCTATGGACGCCAGAACGCCGGGGCGGTCGGCCACTGTGAATCTCAGGTAGTAGGCGGTCCTGGTCTCGCTCATGAGCTTGAGTGGTTCGTCCCGCAGTATGGACCAGCCCAGGGAGGGCACCCGGGAGGTGGAATTGACCTTGTCCGCCCGGGCCAGGTCCATCAGGTCGGCCAGGACGGAACTGGCCGTGGGCATCATGCCGGCCCCGGCCCCGTTCAGGAGCACGTCCCCCACCGCGTGGCCGGAAACCAGGACCGCGTTCAGGGGGCCGCTGATTTCAGCCAAAAGATGGGTCCGGGGCAGCATGGCCGGGTGGAGCCGCACTTCCAGGCGGCCGTCCTCGTCCCGGGCCGAGACGGCCAGGAGCTTGATGACATAGCCCA
>JAITBV010000298.1 GCA_031283395.1 Candidatus Adiutrix sp. | reverse complement strand
GCGGCCGAACGCTACCGCCAGGAGGAATTTCTTCTGGCCGCCGGGCTGGGGCAGGCCCGGCGTCGGGTCTGGCTCTTCCACCACGCCGAGGACCGGACCGGCCGGCCGGCCCTCCCTTCGCCCTTGCTTACGGCTTTGAAAGAACTGTGGCCGGACGGGGAGGGGACTCTTCTGGAAGAGGAGGTCACGGTCTGGCGCGCGGCGCCGGACCCGGCCGAGGCCGCCGGCCTTGACGAATTATGGGTCGGCCTGGCCCGGCTGGATCCGGCCGATTGGCCGGCCACCCTCCCCCGCGGCCCGGCCAGCCTGGGCCTCTGGGCCGGTCTGCGCCGCCGGCGGGAAGTCCGGCGCGGCCTGGGGGAAGCCCGGCCGGGTCCGGAGGCGGTGGACAGGTGGCTGAAAACCCGGCCCGGCCACCTGGGAGCGCCGCTTATGACGCCCTCTTTTCTGGCCGGCTTCTCCGAGTGTCCCCTGGCTTTCTGGTTTGGCGAGGCCTTGGGCCTGTCCTCCGAGGGCGCCCCCCTGGAGGAATGGCCGCCGGCCGACGAGGGTGTTTCCCTCCACCGGATCATGGAGGCTTTCTTCCGCCCGCGCCTGGGGCCGGCCGGGGCTCCCGGTCCGCCCTGGCCGGGGGAGGCCGGGGCCGAAGCCGGGGCCGAACTCCTGAAACTGGCGGCCTCCGAGGCCAAACGGGTCGGCCGGGAGCCGGTGGGGCGCCTGCCCCTCTGGCAACTCCGCCAGGAAAATATTCCGGCCCTGTTGGCCGGCTGGCTTAAGCGGGAACTGGCCGCCGGCCGGCCGGAGGACGAGGTTCGCCCCTGGCGCCTGGAATGGACCTTCGGCTCCGGGGAGGCGGCCCCGCCCTGGCCCTTGGTGGTCCGGGATTCGGAGGTCATCTATTTTCGAGGCCGGGTGGACCGCCTGGACCGGACCGGTCGGGGGCTCCGGGTGGTGGATTACAAGCGCCGCGACTCGGCCGGCCTGAAAATAAAACCGGAGGAGCCGCCCCCGGCCCGGGCTTGGCCTCTCCTGATCTATGCCCTGGCCGCCGGTTCCCATTTCGGGCTGCCGGCCGACTCTTCCTTTGAAATTCTGGATCCGGGCGATGGCTCGCCCCGGCGGCCGGGGCTCTCTTCCGACCACCCATCCCTGGACCCGGACCCCGCCGTCCGGGCCAAGCTGGCCGCGAAAGGCTCTTTCAGTTTTCCCGGGCTCCTGGCCGAAACCTGGGACCGGGTCAAGGCCGGGGTCTTTCGGCCCGAGGGCGAAAACTGCGACTACTGCCCCTTCGGCCTCCTCTGCCCCCGGGTGGACGGCGAGACCGCCGGGGAGCCGGCATGAACCCGACCACCTTGAACCCCTCCCAGCGGGCGGTGGTGGACTGCCGAAGCCCGGTCTGCGTCCTGGCCGGCGCCGGCAGCGGCAAGACCCTAACCCTGGTGGAGGCCATAACCAGCCGCCTGGAGGAAGGCTGGGCCCAAGACGCGGATATTTCCCAGGTCCTGGCCCTGACTTTCACCGACAAGGCCGCCGCCGAACTGCGCCAGCGCCTGGCCTCGGCCTTCGCCGGGCGGCGCCGCCGGGCCGAGGCCGAGGGCCGGGCCGCCCTGGTCGATTTCTGGCGGGCCCAGGCCGCCCGCCTGGACCGCGCCGACATCGGCACCATCCACAGCTACGCCTTCAAGCTGGTGCGGGAAAACGCCTTTCAACTGGGTCTTCCCGCCGCGCCGATCCTGGACCCTGACGAGACCCGCCTGGGCCGCGACCTGGGCGAACTTTTCCTGGATTGGCTGGACCAGGGCCGCCCGGAACTTTTGCGCCTCCTGAAATATTACCCGCCCGCGACTCTGAAAGAACTCCTGGCCGCCTGCGCGGCCCGCCTCGGCTCCTGGGGCCTCAGCCGGCTTTCCGCGCCCTCCCCGGTCGCGGCCGGGGAGGTGGAAGGCCGCCTGGCCGCCTTCGGGCGCCTGGCCGGCGTGACCCTGGAGCGGGTCCTGGACGGGGCCATAGCCCCTGATAAAAAATATTACGCCCCGGTCCGGGCCGCCCTGGAGGGCCTTGGGGCCGCCGCTTCCTCTCCGGCCGGGCTGGAGGAAAAGATCAGAAAAATCCGCGCCCTCCTGACCTCCAGCGGCCGGTGGTACACGGCTCAAGGCTTGAAGACAGGCCTCTCCGAGGCCTTGGAAGCCCTGGAAGCCGCGGCGGGCCAGCACCTGGTCCAGCCCATCCTGGATGACCTTCTGGCCCTGGTCAATATCCTGCCCGAAGCCCTGGCCCGGGCCCGGGCCAGGCGGGGGACCATCAATTATGATGACATTCTCAGCCTGGCCCGCCGCCTCCTGGCCGCCTGCCCCGAGGTCCGCCGGCTGGAGGCCGGCCGGCTCCGCCTCGTCCTCATCGACGAGTTTCAGGACACCAACCGCCTCCAGGCCAACCTTTTGGCCTATCTGTTGCTGCCCCCGGAGGACCAGAACCGGTATCCCGAAGAAGACGACCTCTGGGGAGGGCTCGATTGGGCCGCGGCCTCTCCCATTTTCAGCGCCTACGGGGATCTTAAGCAATCCATCTACCGTTTTCGGGGGGCCGAGGTGGAGGTCATGGCCGGTTTGAAGAAGAACCTGGCCGGCGGCGGAGGCCAGGTGCTGGCTCTGGACCTCAATTACCGCTCCCAGACCCCCCTGGTGGAATTTTTCAACGCCCTCTTCCCGGGGCGCCTGGAGCCGTATTTCACCGGACTGGACCTCCAGCTAGGGGTCCGCCCGCCCCTCTATGAAGGCCCCCACATCGTCCGGCTTCACGCCGCCGGTTCCTCGGCCAGATTGGTTGGGGATCGGGCCGCGGAAGAGGCCCGGCTCCTGGCCGCCTACCTGACCCTACTTTTCCAGGGCCGCTCCGGGGTGCTGGTGGACGGCGGGGCCGAGGGCCCCCGGCCGCCTCGGCCCGGGGATGTGGCCGTGCTCTTCCGCCGCTTCAAGTTCGCCCAGGTTTTCCGCGAAACCTTCCTGGCCGCCGGCTGGCCCGTCCGGCTGGCCCGGGACGACAGCCCCCTTGATTACGCCGAGGGGCGCGGTCTCCTGGCCGCCTTCAGTTATTTATGCGGCCTGGACCCGGAACTCAACCTGGCCGCCGCCCTCCGCTCACCCTTGGGCCCGGTGACTGACCAGGCCCTTCTGAGCCTGGTCCGGCCCCCGGACGAACCCCCGGCGCGGGTCAGTCTGACCGACTATTTTTCCGGCGCCCGCCCCTGGCCGGCCGACCTGCCCCCGGACGACCGGGAGGTTTTGACCGAGGTCAGAGACCTTTTCTCCGAATTGGCCCCCTTGGTCGGACGCCTAAAGCCCGTGGAGATATTAGAGCGCCTGGTGGAAGAACGCCGCCTCCTGCCCCTGGCCGCCCTGGAGCCGGACGGCGAGGCCCGGGCCCAGGCCCTGACCGGCTTTCTGGCCTTAAGCCGCGCCCTCGGCCGGGGCTTTCAAAATCCGGCCGAAGAACTGGCGGAATTGGGCCGGAGCCGCTGCGGCCGGCCCGGGGCGGGATCCCAGGCCCTGACCCTCTCCACGGTCCACACGGCCAAGGGCCTGGAATTCCCCATAGTGGTCATCGCGGAAAGCGATTATCATTTCCGGGCCCGGGCCCCGCGTCTTTTGACCTCCGGCGACGGCCGCCTGGCCCTTAACTGGCGGCCGTCCGGCTGGTCCACCCCGCCCGCCTCCTTCCTGGAACTGTCCGAGGAGGAGGACCGTCTGGAAATAATGGAAAACAACCGCCTTTTTTACGTGGCGGCCACCCGGGCCCGGGACCACCTAGTCTTCCTGGGCCGGCCTAAATCCCAAGAGGAAGGTAAAAAGAAAGCCCACACCTGGTTCCAGGCCCTTTTGGACTGCCCGGAGGCCGTAGCCTTGAGCGGGGAGATGATTCAGGACCCGGCGGAATTTCCAGAACAGGCGGCTCCCGAAGCCGTCCGGGCCCGGCCTTCCGGCCAGGCCGCCATCCCCGGCCTTCTGGAGCCCATGACCCTTAACTGCGTCAGCCTCAGCGTCACCGAACTGGCCCATCATCTGGCCGGTTTTTGGGAGCCACCGGCCGACCTTTCCAGGCCGGCCGCCGAATCACCGGCCGTCCCCGATCCGGCCGGGCCCCTGACCCCCCTGGAGGCCGGCCTGCTCTTTCACGCGGTCATGGAGATAATCGACCTCCGGGAGCCCTACCCCCGGGAACTCCTGGTCGCCGAAGCCGCCCGCCTGGGCCTGGCCCCAGAAGCCCCGGGCCACCTGGTCGGCCCCATCGAGGCCTTCCTGGACAGCCCCTGGGGCCGGGACTGGCTGGAGGCCACCAGGGCCGGTCGGGCCGTTTTCCGGGAATGGCCCTTTCAACTGCGCCTCCGCGAGCGCGGCGGCCAGGGGCGCCATCTGAAGGTGGGCGGCGTCATCGACCTCTTTTTTCAGTCCCCTGGCGGGGGGGGGCGGATCGTGGATTACAAGTTCACCGCCTTTCCGGGCCGCGACGGGGCCGGCCAACTCCGGGTCTATGAAAACCAGGTCCGCCTGTACGCCCTGGCTCTCCAGAGCGCCGGGCTGGCCGAAGACCTGGAGGCTTCCTTGTATTTTGCCGGCGGGGCCCGGCCCCATTTTCACCAGGTAGACCTTAAGGCCGGCTGGAATTTGGAGTTCTGGGAAGATTTTTTTAAAAATTTTTTTAATGAGGTTAAAAACAGCCGCTTGCGTCTGTAGCGGGGCCGGACACTAAATATAGTATATTTTTGCTTAACTTTGGCTGTTTATATAAATAAATTCAGTATGTTTCTTAAAAATAAATATTGACAGGAAAAAGGTTTTGGCCTATGCTTTTTTTCGTGACGTCCCAGGCGCGCGTCACCAGCCACTTAAAGACAAGTTCGGGGTGGTCCCGGGTTTGTTCAGCGTCTACCCGCCAAGGCCGCTGTTGGCCCTGTTTTTAGGGGAAGGCGGGGCCAATGGTCAGGCGGGGGGCCGCGTTAGGCGGCTCCCGGGAATTGTGAACAGCCCGTCTGTTTCCCGGTTTCCGGCCCGCCGGCGGACACCCGTTCAAGCCACCGGGTTTACCGTCGGCATCCAAGAACCAGGATACCCCCCCAACCGCCGCGGGCGCGAAACCCTCCTTCGCGCCCGCGGCCTCATTTAGGGCCGCAATATGCTTATGACTATTATCTGTTTAGCCTTGTTGAGCTTTTCCGCCTGGTATGTCCCTTTCAGGCTCAAGCGGCTTGGGGGCCTGAAGCGGGCCTGGCCCCTGGCAATGGTCATCTTTCCCCTCCTGGCCGGGTTTTTCGGTATGCTGGTAAAGGGCCTTTATGCCTCCGCCCATCCCGCTGCCGCTTTAGTCTATAATATCCTTGGTCTTTTTTTCATATTTCAGATTTTTCTGTTCTTCTACCTGCTGATGGCCCATATCCTGGGGCCGCTTCTCAAGAAAATTCCCAACAAAGCCCTGGCCGCCGCGGGCCCCCTGATCTGCCTGGGCCTGGTGGGGTTCGGCTTTTTTCAGGCCCGGTCCCTCACCGTGACCGAGCATGAAGTCAAGGTCCGGGGCCTGGCCCGGCCGGTGAGCCTGATGCACATTTCTGACCTTCACCTGGGAGCGCGGAGGGGGGAGGGCTATGTCAAAGAGCTGCTTAAAATAGTGGAGCGGCATCAACCCGACCTGGTCATCTACAACGGCGACATGGTGGACAGCAATATCGTCCTGTCCCCGGAACTGTTTGCCCTGTTCGCCTCTGTCCGGGCCGAGCAGTATTTCACCACCGGAAACCATGAATACTACATAGATACGGAAAAGGCCCTGGGGCTGATGGCCGGGGCCGGGATACGCGTTTTGCGCAATGAAATGGTGGAGACCCGGGGGTTTCAGCTCATCGGCCTGGAGTATATGAACGCCGACCGCCGGACTTATGACAGCCACATGGTCAACGACCTGACCATTGAAGAGGAACTCCCGAAAATCCCCCGGGATCCGGCCAAGCCGTCCATCCTGGTCCACCACAGCCCGGTGGGCTTGCCATACGTTGCCGCGGGCAATATCGGCCTAATGCTGTCCGGGCATACCCACGGCGGTCAAGTGTTCCCGGGCACCGCGCTCATCGGTTTCAGGTTCCCGATGAATAAGGGGCGTTACCAGGTCGGCCCGACCACTCTTTTGGTTTCCCAGGGCGCCGGCACCTTCGGCCCCTGGATGCGCCTGGGCACTTTTAATGAAATACAGTTGGTCAAACTGGCGCCGGAGTGAGCACCCTTATTTTTCAGAAACGCGGGTCAGACGCTTCCTCATGAAATCGTCGGAATCCTCGGCGGAAAGATACCCTCCGGCCGCCGCGGCCTGGGCGCGGTGGAGCCACGTGGCCTCCTCCAGTTCGTTCAACCGTTGATATTCCTCATACGAGATAATTACCACAGCCGGTCGCCCGGACTTCTCAATAACTACCGGATGTTTGACGGCATCGGCGATGCATGCGCCGAAGTTTTGCTTGGCATAAGTGGCCTTGACGGTAGTCATAGTATTCCCTTTCTCTTTGCTTTCTTGTAAACATCACCGTCATTGCGCTTATTCGTTCAACTCCCGTTGATAATGGTTGGAATAGCGTCACATACGGTAATGGCTTATTTGTAGCGGTGGCTTATTCTGGTGGTTCTGACAATCGAGTAATGACCGCCAGTTTAGAAGATTTGACTCGGGATTTATAAATTTTCTATTCACCAAAGAAAACTTTGCCCCTTACCAGTTCAATAGTCGCTATTTTCGCCCGTAAATACTCCATTGGTCGGTCGCCTTTGATTCTATTGCATGAACCACAAAGCAACTGGTAATTTTCGTAATAATCACCACCACCCTTAGATTTAGGAATTATGTGGTCTATTTCAAGGTTCCTGATTTCAAATTCACTTCCACAGGCATTACAAAGGCCCCTCTGCTCTTTATATAGTAGATTTTTTACAGATTCCGTCGGTTGAACCACCTTTAAATCAGACCTGGACGGGATTATATCTGTAATTATGAAATCATCTAAAAGGCCCGTGGCTATACTAAGCCGATGAGTTAAAATATCTGATGCTTTCTTTTCAATATCAATACCTATCCATTTTCGGCTTAATTGAGTGGCCGCAACACAAGTTGTTGCACAACCACAAAACGGGTCTAATACAATGTCGCCTTCATTAGATGATGCTTGTATTATACGATTAAGTAAAGCTAATGGCTTTTGTGTTGGATAGCCTAATTTCTCTTTTGCATGTGCGGAAATTGGAGGTATATCTATCCACAAGCTATTACAAGGTGTGCCTTTTTGTTTATGCAAATATCGTTTAAGATAAGGTCGGCCGCTTTTGCCCCATTGTAAATACCCATCACGGTCTAATGCTTCGACCTTTTCTCGAACTAATCGCCAGCCCCATTCTGGACGATAGCCCTTGTATTCATAAGC
>JAITBV010000182.1 GCA_031283395.1 Candidatus Adiutrix sp. | reverse complement strand
CATGAAGGATTGGCAGAGTAAGCTGGATGAATTTTTAAAGTTCAACGAGCGTCAAGTGTTGGAGGATTCCGGCCGGATCAGCAAGAAGAAGGCCGACGGCCGGGCCAAAGAAGAATATGGGCTCTACGCCACCAAACGGCGAGCTGAAAAAGAAGCTATCGGTGAAGCGGAAATGATGAAAGAGCTAGAAGACTTGGCCAGACAATCAGTGAAGCGGTAAGCTTATGAAACCCCGTAAAAGACATCGCTATTTTAGCGCTCTATCACAAACTAAGCGTTCTGCCGCAGGTTTCAAGTTGCGTCAACGGATTGAGCGCGACCGCGAACTTTATGGCGGTCGTTTTACCAGTGACGCGCTTTTGCTTGAGCCAAAAGAGCCGGTAATCTGCAACCAATGGTTTGATTTTGTCTTTTTGGGGCGTCACAAGTACGAGATATGGAATGCCTACATCGTCACCGCCCGCGAAATGTTCTGGGGTGAAATTGAGTCACGGGCCTTCGAGATGGCTTATGCTGGGCTATCGCTTGCGGAACGTGAAGAAGAATTCAAGATGGACTCTATTCCCCACGAACGTGATGCCAGAGGCAAGGTTCGAACCTATACCTGGCTACCCAAAAATCCGATTCAATACCCCCAATTTGGCGGTCTTACTTTTCGAGATTATTGTCACCAGTTGGAACGTGAAATCATTGCCAACGAGCCGCCGGAGGTATTTGATTCTTTCCAACCGGATCGTTCCTACCGCTATGGAGTGGGTCTCCATATTGTGGTCGAGGCCGAGGCCATCAGTTATCCTTTGATTGATCAGACCATTGACCGTTTTTTGAGCGTGGGGCAAAAATTTTGGCGAAACGAAACGCCGGTGGCCCGTGACCGCTTGCCTATCGAAACTGAAGCGGAGGTCTTGGCCGCCGGCAGAGCACTTTTTTCTTCGTTGCCTTTACGTGAACACAATCCATATGTGGCGGCTGACGATTGATGGATTTATCACCCGATTAGAGCGATGTAAAGCCTGGGCTTAGCTCGCCGCCCCCGGGAACTGACAAGAAAGCCCGGTCCAGCCGGGCTTTTTGCCTCACCCGCCCTTCCGCTTCAAAGCCCTGTCCAGGGCCCGGGCCAGTTGATCCGGGCAGGATGTTTCTTTGTTCCCGCAAGTCAGGCCGGCCAAAAGCCCTATCAACTCCCTGGCCGGGCGGCCTTCGGCCAACCGGCTTAAGCCCTTAAGATTGCCCGGGCAACCGCCCTTAAAACCCAGGCGGCGGATCACCCCATCCTCCAGTTCAAAATGAATCTTTTTGGAGCACACGCCTTTAGGCGTGGAAATGTGCTTGGAAGCGGCCATTGCGCCAAAACCTCCTAACGATTTTCTGCAAAATACTGACTCGCGGAAAAATGGTGATCTCTCCTCATTGTCTCAGTTCGCTCTCCAGCCGCCCATCCCGGACGTCGGGGCCTCCCTTATGGACCGGTACACCGCCACCCTGCCTGGATGGTCGCCCATGACCGTCACCGCCACCCTCTTCCTCGAAAGTCTCATCAGCGAAACATATTTGTCCGGGGCCGCCCCCCTTAAGTGTGAATAGCGGGACACCCAGGGGGCCGTAAGCTCCCGGTGGGCGACTATCGAAAGACCATAGGTCACCAGCATCACCGCCCTGCCGTCCGGGCTCGAAAGGAGGTCCAGGTTCGGCCCCACCGCCTCCTGCCTCCAGCCCTCCACCAGATCGACCAGGTAAGGCCTGGCGCCCACCGGCGACAGGGCCGCCTTCTCCCCGATCTTCCCGGCCCCGAAATGCAGGCCGAAACCGCTCCAGTCCACGAAGGAAAAGCCCCAGCCCGCCAGAAAGGCGCAACCGGCCAATATCCACGGGAAGAAACGGGCCTTTCCGGACAGCGCCGGAGGCGCCGCAGCCGGAAGTTGAGCCGGCGGGAACGGAGGCGGGTTGGGCGCCGCGGGCGGCCCGGAAGGACGCGCGCCCTTCAAAACCGCCGCTTTTCCGTCCTTCCCCTTGGCAACGGGAGTATGCTTGGCCTTCGGGTGGTGGTGGGCGGCCTTACCACCCCTCCCTCCATGCACCGACATCAGAACACCGCCTTTCCGGCCCCTGCCAAAAGAGCCCCCGGAAGGGGGCTTTCTTGACCATGTCGCCATTTTGCCACACAGCAGAGGGGCTTGACAAGAGGGGCGGTCATTGTCAGTCCTGTGAATGCGGAGCAGGCTTATGCCGCCGCCTCGATACAGGGCATAGCTTGATAACTAACTTTTTGCCTATAATGGGCCGAATGTCAAGCTTTTTTATTCAAAGCCGGCCGGGTGGTTGGGGGGGGCATTGATGGTAGCTATATGAAGAATCCTATAAACGCAAACCTGACGGGCCTCCTCCCCCGTCACCCCGGCGAAAGCCGGGGTCCATAAGGCAAATAAAACACAAACCTTATTGAATCAGCATACCAAAACCGTTTTCCGGCCTGAGAATTGCCTTGCTTTCTTTTCCGGCGGCGGCATCTGATTTGCTTTGCAGGTTACTTTTGTTGTTTTTAAACCAGGTTTGGGCGGACGCCCCCGCGGTAGCCCAATTGCAGCCGGATAACGCCTTTTGCAACTTTTCATCATCGGCGGTTATTGGTTCAAAGGCAAATCTCGCTTTCCAAAAACCCATTTTGGGGCTTACGCGCACATAATAAAATTTTTGAGGGGCCAGGTCTGCCTCAAGCAGATTTGAACCTTCCCCGCCAACCACATAGTAATGTTTGCCAGGTGTGGTTTTATGCAACACCTTGGTATTTGCCGAAACTATACCTACAAAAGAGATATCTTTATCCAGGCTTTCGATTATTGGGGCTTGAATTGCGGCGCCCAAAATCGTATCCCTGAAAAAGACGATAGCCGCCTGATTTTTAGCCAGGGCTCCTTCATTTTGTTGTATTACCGCCACATCCATGTGCTTGCTGGCACATCCGGTCATAGCCATCACCGAAACCGCCAAAAACAGCATCAACTTCCGCATAAGGCCAACCTCCTGAATAGTAGAGTTTTTCATTGAAATACGCTCTGAAACGCGGGTCAGGCGCTTCCGCATAAAGCCGTCGGAATCCCTGTTTGGAATGATGCCCTCCGGCTGCCGCGGCTTGGGCGCGGCGGAGCCGCAAAATGCCCCGATATTCACCTTATGCGTAAGCTTAAAATTAACATTGTATCTATTTGGGCTATTTGTCAATCTGTTTGTTTGGCCTGCCCCCCTGGAGGCCAGCAGACGGCGAGAGGAGTGTTGGAGAAATGAGGAACGGGAAGCTAAGGTCAAAACCGTTCTTTCAGTCAATGAAGCAGAATTTCGTGGCCGCCAGTATAAACATTCTTGTGGCGCGGTTGCATACCTGGCAATCAAACTAAACACAATTCATCTCAAGACAGTCAGTTTTGAATAAAGGACATCTAGCCATAATAGTCTCCTTTTTATTTATTCGAAAACTGGCTAATCCCTTTTAACCATAACTCTTCTAAAACACTCCTTCCCGCTGACATAGGGAATATATCCCCGATCCTGAACTATTGAATAGCCCTTTTCCAATAGGCCATTTAGGATTGGGCGGGCGGAAACTATAAACGGTTTTTTGTAATCACTTGGAATATAGCAATGGTCAACAATAAGCATTTTGGAATCATCAAATTTTTTGTATTTTTCCGGAATCTCTTTTAATGGAACAATTTTCAGGTGTTTATATTTTGGCCTGTTTCTTATAGGAAAATTTGTAAACCAGTGTCCAGAAGCATCCACAAGTTCCCTTTTAGGGTTCAGAAAATAGTCTATGCGATTATAACCTGGCTTAACTTTACCTTCATAGAAATACGGAATAAAAGCGTTTGTTATTGGGTTTGCTATATTAGAAATAATCAAAAACAGCTTTTTGCTTTCAATGGTTATTTTCCAATAGTCCCTCATTCTTGAAAAAGGTGGATTAGTGCATACTATATCCGCATCCTCTTTTAGAATCTTCAATGACAGATCATCGTCAAAACTGCCCATATACCCATCTGGAAATTCTTTGAATTCCTTATAGCCAGTCTTTGTGAACACATATCCCCGTATACCTTGATTAAATAAATCAACCATCCCACTATAGTGTGTGCATATAAGCTTTTTCAATTCCAATTCTTTAAAGTGTTCCAGAAAGTATAATGCGAATGCCGATGTGTTTTTGGCGTTGTTGTCAACAGCGTCATCGCAATTACAAAACACGGTTTTATTTCTCCAAATGCTTTTAGGATACATGGACAATTCTTTTTCAACATCCTCAAGCCGGGTATAAAATTCATCATTGTCTTTTCTCTGTGCCTTTTGCATTACGTTTTGTTGCGATAATCCTCTCTCTTTCAATGATGGGGTTGTTTTTTTGACAATCTTTATAACACGTTTTTTATCCTCTGGTTTAGTGAAAATCTCTTTGGTAAACTGGCTATGAGATTTTATGAATGCCACATACCCATTAAACAAAGCGGAGTTATAGAAATATATTTCCTTGCTTGATTCTTCACGTTGAATGATAAATTCCGCCTTTATAGCGTTTTCAACCTCCCGCATATTTTTGACTTCACAGGTGAATAAATAAAAATACGGGTTATCCTTTGATACACCCGTCATATTATTGTAATCCCGTAATCGGCGCTCGAGGTTATTGGTCTTGCCTATTTTGCATTTAGCAGGTTCTAATAGCGCCTGAATAATATAGATGTATTGCTTGTTCTTTTGTTTTTTTTCTCCTATATCAAACAGCATATTCCTCTTCAAACCCCCGCCATCCATTTGCTATATCTCATGAGAGATTTTCAACACCTTCAAGGAGATTTGAGCGGCCTTCAAGGCAATCGCCCAATATGACGATAAATAATTAAGCAATTAGATATTTAGCGCTCGCTGCAGGCGTAAATAAATATCTAATAGACAATTTTATATAACTAAAAGACGCTTGTCAAATACTATTAAGCGTTTATCCTTGTCTTTTAGGCAAAATAGGTAATGGAATGGCCAATCTCCGGGATATTCTGGCGAATAATTTGAAGGAAAACCGTAAAAAATGCGGTCTTTCTCAAGCCAAGTTATCGGAAAAAGCCAATATTTCAACACAATACATTGCCATGATTGAGGTTTCCAGAAAATTTCCAACCCCGGAAGTGCTGGAACGCATTGCCAGGGCTTTAGAAATTGAGGCGTATGAGCTTTTTCAGGTAAAACATTCTCCTGAAAGCGCAATGGAAAAACTTCACGATACCCTTGCTGGAAATATAGAAAGGCTAATCGGTGAAGCGGTGGAAAAAGCCCTGACCGACAAATGGCAACGCTGATTTATCCTCCGAATCGGCCAGGTGAGTAATTGGGGGAGTAACTAAAGTCTTGACTATTTAGAAAAGTGAATTATATTTTAGCCATATCAAATATGGTTCTCTGCCATATAAGATATTGTAATATTTAAATGTTTGGCCGTGTGGCCGGATGTTGCGCCAGGGAGCGGAGGAGGAAAAAATGAAACGGCGGAAAGTCATCGGGCTGATCGCCCATGACGCCTGTAAGAAAGATATGATCGAATGGGCGGCTTTCAACGCCCTCCGTCTCGCTCATCATCGGCTGGTATGCACCGGCACCACCGGAAACCGCATACGGCAGATATTCACCGAGCAATATCCCGACCTGGCTTTGGACCTCACCTGCCTGAAATCCGGCCCCTTGGGCGGCGACCAGCAAATGGGGGCCCTTATTGCCGAGGGCCGGCTGGACATACTCATCTTCTTCACCGACCCCATGACCATGCAGCCCCACGACGTGGACATAAAGGCCCTCATCCGCCTTTCGACCATTGCCAATATCGTCGTGGCCTGCACCCGCTCCACGGCCGACTACGTGATATCCTCGGAACTCTTTGACGGTGATTACCAGGCCGTTCCGCCCGACCACCAGGCTTACATAAGCCGGCCCGCCTGAACCTCATTTTTCGGTTCATCTTCTTTATGGATGGCGGCCAGCCGGGCGGGAGTGAGTAATTTTTATGCGGTGAGGATGGGTAATTTTGGGGCATATTGTAAAATCTGGTCGGTCTTGGTTTGTTTTTACCCATAAAATTAAGTAATTATTGCATGGCGTCGACTTGGCACGGCCTTTGTAGTGTTATATCCCTGCAAAGGAGGAACGACCATGCCTAAAAAAATCCTGTTCCTGGCCTTGACCGCGGTTTTTATGGCGGGTTGCCATTCAACCGGCCACGCCCGCCCCCACGCCCATCACGCCGGGGCGGCCCCGGTCAGAAGCGTTTATTATGCGCCGGCCCCCGCCGTCGTCCACCGTCCCGCGCCGCTGGCCTACCGTCCCGCGCCGCCGCCGCCTGTCAATCGGTTCTATTCGCCCGGGCCGCCTCCTCCCAAGGGGCCGGTCCACTATCGCAGATGAGGTGGGGCGTAAAAAAACGTTTTTTATGATAAAATATACCATTACTGGTCCAATCACCCGGGATCATAACCAGGGCCGGTGCCCTTCAGAGGAGAACGACCATGAAAAGTAAGGCTTCAGTGTTTTTCGGAATCATAGCTCTGGCGATTTTGCCGTCCTTGGCCTGCACCAATATGACCAAGCAGGAACAGGCCACTGTGAGCGGGGCGGCGGGCGGAGCCCTGGTCGGCGCGACCATCGGGGCCATTGCGGGCGGCCGGAGCGGAGCGGCGGCCGGGGCCGCCATTGGCGGCGTGGTCGGCGGAGTGGGGGGAGCCGTGGTGGGCGACGCCCAGAAATAATCCAGTCTTGACCTCGGAGGCGGGCTTTTCGGGCCCGCCTCCATTTTTTTGGATATTGCCTTTTCCCTGGCCGCAAGTTATATTTATCGTCGTGTTTGATTTGGAAAACCAACCTGATGGAGGATACTATAAATGATTATCGGCGTTCCCAAGGAGATCATGCTCGGGGAGAGGCGGGTCGCCGCGACGCCCGATACCGCGGGCAAGCTGGTCAAGGACGGGGCCACGGTCCTGGTGGAGCGGGGCGCGGGCATCGGCGCCCTGTTCGCCGACGAGCAGTATGCGGCCCAGGGCGCGACCCTGGTGGACGGCCCGGCCGAAGTGTTCGCCAAGGCCGAAGTGATACTGAAAGTCAAGGAGCCCCTGTTCAACCAGGCCAAGAACTGCCACGAGGTGGATATGCTGCGCCCGGGGCAGATCATTATCACTTTTCTTCACCCGGCGTCTCCGGCCAACCATGAGATGGTGCGCAATATGGCCGCCAAGGGCGTGGTCGGCCTGACCCTGGACGGCATCCCCCGGATCACGCGCGCCCAGAACATGGACGCCCTGACCTCAATGAGCACCTGCGCCGGGTATAAGGGCATCATCATGGCCGCCAATGCCCTGGCCAAGTTCGTGCCGCAGATCTTCTGCGCGGTCGGGGCCATCAGCCCCGGAAACGTGCTGGTGATCGGCGCCGGGGGCAGCGGTCTTCAGGCCATAGCCACGGCCAAGCGCCTGGGCGCCGTGGTCCACGCCGCCGATATCCGGCCGGACGCCGCCGAGCAGGCCAAGAGCCTCGGGGCCAAGGTCGTCGATATAGGGGTGCCGGCCGAATTGTCCGTCGGGCAGGGCGGGTACGCCAAAACCCTCCCCGAGGAATGGCTGGTCAAGGAGCGCGAGAAGATAGCCGCCCTGCTGCCCCAGATGGACATCGTCTTCTGCGGCGCGCTGATACCCGGCAAACAGGCTCCCATACTGATCACCGAGGACATGGTCAAAAAGATGTCCGCCGGCTCGGTCATCGTCGATATATCCATCGACCAGGGCGGCAATTGCGCCATCACCCCTCCCGGCGAGGTCGCGGTCAAGCACGGCGTCACCATCAACGGCATAAAGAATATCCCGGGCCTGCTCCCGACCAGCTCGACCTGGATGTTCGCCAACAACATCTATAACCTCGTCAAGTACCTGACCAAGGACGGCAAAATAGTCCTTGACCGCCAGGACGAGATCGTGTCCTCCATCCTGACCACCATCGACGGCCAGATCGTCCACTCCGGCACCCTGGAGGCCATGGGGCTATGAGTCCGCTGAGCCTGATCGCGATTTTTGTCGTATCCGTGGTGGTCGGCTACAAGCTGATCAAGAATGTGCCCAGCCTGCTACACACGCCGCTCATGTCCGGGATGATCGCCTTAACGGGCGTGACCGTCCTGGGCACCCTGGCGGCCACTGTCGCCGCGGTCCGCCCGGAGAACAAGCTCCTGGGGGCCGTGGCCATCGCCCTGGCCCTGGTCAATATAGCGGCCGGCTTTTACGTCACGGGCCGGATGCTGAACATGTTCGACCGCAAGACCGCCCCCGTGGCCGGCCGGAGCGGGGAGGAGGCTGGCCGCCGATGATCAGCGTTTCCGTTTATTACGTGGCCTGCGGCCTTTTGGTTGTCGGGATGCTGTTCGGCCTGGCCTGTTTGAGCAAGGTCCATACCGCTGTCCTGGGCAACCGGCTGAGCGCGGTCTGCGTCGCCCTGGCCATCCTGTTCGCCCTGCTCCGCCACGATCCGGCTTCGCTTCAGCCGGGCCTCATAATCTGGCCCATAGTCCTTGGGACGATTTTCGGTCTATGGTGGGCCGGGCGGGTCAGGATGATCGCCATGCCGCAGACCATAGCCATGCTCAAAAGTTTCTGCGGCGCGGCCGCGGCCGTGGTGGGCGTGATAAAGCTGTTTGAGGGCGCCGATGACCTGTTCAGCCTGATCACGGCCGGGCTGGCCCTGGCCGTCGGCATGGTCACCCTGGCGGGCAGCCTGGTGGCCGCCGGGAAACTGAGCGGGCGCTTGAACCAGAGACCCGTGGTCTGGCCGGGGCACCAGATCCTGACGGCCCTGGCCCTGGGGCTTTCGCTCTTCTGGGCCGGTACGGCCGGGTGCCCGTTCCTGCCCGCCTGGCTGACCGTGACCGCCTGCGCCGCCTTCAGCGGTTTCCTCGGGGTGAGCTTCGCCATCCGCATCGGGGGCGCGGATATGCCCATCACCATCTCCCTGTTGAACTCCCTGAGCGGCACGGCCATTGCCAGCGCGGGCATGTCGGTCGGCGACCCTTTGCTCATTTCCGTCGGCGGCGTCGTGGGCTCGGCCGGGCTCCTGCTCACCCAGAGCATGTGCCACGCCATGAACCGCGGCCTGTCCGATATCCTCATGGGCCGGACCTCGGTGGCCGCCGCGGCCGCCTCCTCCCCGGCCGCCGCCCCGATGGCGGAGGCCGCTCCCGCCGGGCCGGAAGCCGGGCCGGAACCGGCGGCCGACCTGGGCGCGATCCTCCGCTCGGCCAGGCGGGTCATCATCATCCCCGGCTACGGCATGGCCCTGGCCCAGGCCCAGGCGCAGGTCAAGGAACTGGCCGATAAATTGGAGGCCGGCGGCGCTTTGGTGGATTACGCCATCCACCCGGTGGCCGGACGGATGCCGGGGCACATGAACGTCCTGTTGGCCGAGGTGGCCGTGCCCTACGAGCAGCTTAAGGAGATGGACGAGATCAACCCCGCTTTCCCCGAATGCGACCTGGCGGTCGTCGTCGGGGCCAACGACGTCATCAATCCCGCCGCCCATACCGCCGAGGGGACGCCCATCTACGGTATGCCGGTCCTGGCCGTCGAGGCGGCCCGGCACATCATCATCTGCAACCTCGACCTCAAGCCCGGTTATGCCGGCGTCGACAACCCTCTCTATAAGAACCCCAAGGCGGCTCTCCTGTTGGGCGACGCCGTCGAAACGGTCGGGGGCCTGATCGAGAAATTGCGGAAATAAAAACCAGTGTTCCTGAAAAAAATTTTTTAAGGAACGGGGCTTGATTATGAATGCCAAAAGCGGCCCGGCCGGCGGCGCCCTTCAGGGCCGGCAGGAGTCCCTGGTCCTTAGGGATATGTTTTCCGGGGTGGCCCGCCGTTACGATTTGGTCAACCGGGTCCTGAGCCTGGGGCGCGATCCCTTCTGGCGGCTGGCCCTGGCCCGCCGCCTGAAAATAGTTCAGCCGCCCGGGCGGCTCCTGGATCTGGCCGCCGGCACCGGCGACCAGATATTGGCCGCCAAAAAACTCTGGCCCGGCCTGGCCGTCACCGGCCTGGACCTGTCCTCGGACATGCTGGCCCTGGCCCGGCCCAAACTGGCCGGCCTGGCCGCGCCGGCCCCGGAACTGGTCGTGGGCGACGCCCTGGCCCTGGACTTCAAAGAGGCCAGCTTCGATTCCGTTTCCATCTCCTTCGGACTTCGCAATATCAGCCGGCGCGGGGAACTCTACGCCCAGGTCTTCCGGGTGCTCAAGCCCGGGGGCCGCTTCCTGATCCTGGAACTGTTCCACGATCCCAAGTCCCCCCTGGCCGGCCTGACCGGTTTTTACCTCCGGCGCCTCGTGCCCTTCATCGGCGGCCGTATCCTGACCAGGTCCGGCGGGGCCTATCGCTACCTGACCGACAGCATCCTGGCCTTTCCCCGGCCCGCCCGCCTGGCCGGGGAACTGGCCGGGGCCGGTTTCACGGCCCTGGCCGGCCGCCTCTACACCTTTGAAACCGCCCTTTTGGTCTGGGGCGAGAAACCCGCCTGATCCATGGTCAGTCCCGATCCGAACCTTAATATTTGGGAACACTCCGCCGGCCTCAGGGAACTTTACGCCCGCCGGGCCGAGGGCCTGGAAGCGGAGATGGACGCCTCGGCCCAGGCGGCCGAACTTCTGGCCCCCTTCATCCGGGCCGCCGCCGCGCCTCCCCGGCTTTTGGACATAGGCTGCGGTAGCGGTTATTTGTGGCATTCCTTCCGAGGGCGGGCTCTGGCCGTGGAATATTACGGGCTGGACTACAGCCCGGGGCTGATCGAAATAGGGCGCCGGATCCTTCCGGCCCACGGGGTGCCGGCCGAGCGCCTCATCCGTGGCCGGCTGGAGGACCTCGGCGGCCGGGAGTTCGAGGCCGCGGCCTTGGTCAATACCCTGACCTTCTGCGCCGATTTCCGCGAACCCCTGGAGCGGCTGGCTGAAACCGGGCTAAAGGCCCTGGTCGTCCGCGACAATTTCGGCGACCGGACCATCATCCGCTGGGAGACCGACGGCTGGCTGGACCCGGGCTGGAATCACCTGAAAGGGTATTGGAACCAGTGGAGCCGGGCCGAAGTGACGGCTTTTCTGGAAGAGCGCGGTTTCGTCGTCACCCCGGTGGAGGATGCCCGGACCCGGGGCCGGGTGGAGATGGTGGTGGGCAAGCCCTATTACTGGTCCTGGCTCACGGCTTTCCGTTAGCCGCCGCTCCGGCTTAGGGCCTTCTGGCCGGGGCGAAATCCTCCGGCATCTGGCCCAGGACGGCCAGAAGGCCCCGGTCCGGGGCCAGGAAACGCCCGGCCGCGGCCCGCACTTCGGAAGCGGTCACTTTTTCGATCTCCGCCAAATGTTTTTCCTCATGGTCCAGGCCCAGGCCGTAGAGGCTGTTCAAGAGGGCCTGCCCGGTCCGGCTGGAGACGGTCTGCCGGCCGATCTTGGCCGCGCCCACCAGGTAGCGCTTGGCCCCTTCCAGTTCCTCCGGGTTGATGGTCCCGGCCCGGACCTTCCCGATAATATCCTGAAAACCGGCCCAGGCCGCTCCGACCTTGGAGGGGTCGGTGGCTATGTAAAAGCGGAAGGCGCCGATGGAAAGTCCCGGTTCGTGCAAGGCCTGGACAGTGTAGGCCAGGCTCTGCTGGTCCCTTAGTTCCCGGAACAGGGGGCCGGACATGCCCGAGAGATAGGCGGCCAGGACATCCAGGGCCGGGCCTTCGGGGGAACCCAGGCCGGGGACCTGGAACCCCAGGGCTAGGTGGGTCTGGGCCCGGTCCAGGGTTTCGGTGACCGGGGCCGGGTCGGCCAGGGGCTCAGGTGGCCCCGGGATGGTCACGGCCCGGCCGGTCCCGGCGGGCCGCCAGCCGGCCAGGAGCTTTTCCATCTCGTTGCGCACCTGGTCCGGGTCCACATCGCCGGCCACGGCCAGGATGATCTGGTCCGGACGGACGAGACGGGTGTAGAAATCTTTCAGGTCGCCGGGCTGAAAAGCGGCCGCGGACTTAAGAGTGCCCAACTGGTCCCGGCTGTAGGGGTGGCCGCCGGGGTAGAGATGACGGGCCTGGAGCCTTAGCAGGCGGCCGGCTAGGTGTTCGTCCCGGGCCTTTATCTGGGCCAGGATCTCGGGCCTGACCTTTTCCACTTCTTCGGGGGCGAAGGCCGGGCGGGTCAGGACTTCGGCCCAGAGGGCCAGGCCTTCTTTGAAATGGGTCGAAAGAAAAGAGGCGTTGAGCCCCACCGAATTGCGGCCGGAAAAGGCGGTTATGGAAGCGCCGATGTCCTCGGCGGCCCGGGCCAGGGCCGGAGCCGTCCGCTCCTCGGTGGCCCGGGCCCAGACCGAGGTCATGAAATGGCTAAGGCCGTTTTGGGCCTCGGTTTCAGCCAATATCCCGCCCAGGGCCGCGGCTCTGGCCGTCACCAGGGGCAGGGTGGCGTCCCGCATCACCAGAAGTTTCGGCCCGGCCGAGAGGCGCATTTCCTGAAAGGCCGGCGTGGTCTTTATTTCGGCCGAGGCCTGGCGGGAGGTTAGGGCCTCCCGGGCCAGGCCGGCCAGGGACTTGGCCGTAAAATCAACTTCCCCCTGGCCCGGCAGCATGATCACCAGGGTCAGGTCTTCCGGCCGGAAAAGGCGGGCGGCGCCGGCCGCCAGTTCGGGGGCGCCGAGGCGGTTCCATATGGGCAGATAGGCGTCCCGGAGGCGATAGTCGCCGTAGAGGCTTTCAAATTCGGTCAATTGGGCGGCCAGGCCCGAGGCGCTCTCCTGGCCGAGCACGAAATTTTTTTCGGCCAGGGCCCGGATGCGGGCCAACTCATCGCCGGCCGGGGGTTCCGAGGTCAGGCGGGCCAATTCCCTCAAAATGGCGGCCGTGGCCGGGGCGGCCTTCTCCGGCTCGGTTTCCGCGGTGATGATGAAGAGCCCCGGGCCGTGGGGAGTGTGATTGAAGGCTGAAATATCGGTGACCAGGGCCTGGTCGTCTTTTACGGATTCCGTCAGTCGGCTGGCCTTGCCTTCGGCCAGAACAGCGGACAACAGGTCCAGGGCCGGGGTTTCCGGGGCGCCTCCGGCCGGCCCGCGAAAGCCCAAGGCTATTTTGGCCAGGGCCGCCTTTTCGCTTTTTATCAGGCGGACCACCGGGCCGCCGATAGCGGTCAGGGCGGCCGCCGGCCGCGGGGGCAGGTTTTTTTTCGGGGGGGCCAGGCCGCCGAAGAATTCTTCGATGGGGCCGGCCAGGGCGGCCCGGTCAAAGCCGCCGGTGACCAGGAGGACCGCGTTGTCCGGGCGGTAGTGTTTTTGATGAAAGGCCTTGGCCACGGCCACCGTGGCCTGGCGCACCGTGTCCTCGTAGCCGATCACCGGGCGGCCGTAGGGGTGATCCGGGTAGGCCGCCTCGAAAAATTCCTCCATCAGGACCCGGTCCGGGTTATCCCGGCCGCGCTTGATCTCCTCGACGACCACTTCTTTTTCCAGGCGGTATTCTTTGGGATCGTAGAGGGGGGCGAAAACCAGGTCGGCCAGGATGTCCAGGCCCAGGGCCGCCCGCTCGGACGGCAGGCTCAGGTAATAGACGGTGCTGTCGTTGCTGGTGTAGGCGTTGATCTCGCCGCCGTTGCGCTCCACCAGGGCGGTGGCGGTCCCTTCCGGGTAGCGGCGGCCGCCCTTGAAGGCCATGTGCTCCATAAGGTGGGACAGGCCGTATTCCGGCCGGCCGGCCTCGTCGGCCGAGCCGGTGTTTATCAGCACCCGGAGTGAAACCACCGGGCTGCCCGGCTGTTCCGCCAGGATGACCTTCAGGCCGTTGCGGAGGCGAAAGCTCTCCTCCGTTGCCCCCCAGGCCCGGACCGGCTGGAGCAGCCCGCCCAGGACCATCAGGGTTCCGGCGAATTGAAAAAATTTCATAAGTTTCCTGTAAGCGGCCTTGAGCTTCAGGCCGGTGGCCGGGGCGGGCCGCTGAGGCCGGCGGCTTCACGAAGTTCTCCGGCCTTGGCCGTTGATTCCCAGGTGAATTCCGGCTCGGTGCGGCCGAAGTGGCCGTAACTGGCCGTCTTTTCAAAAATGGGCCTTTTGAGGTCCAGAAAGCGGATCATGTCGGCGGGCTTGAAGGAAAAGACCCGGCAGAGGGCCCGGGCGATGATTTCATCCTCCACCAGGCCGGTGCCGAAGGTGCGGGCCATGACGGAAACCGGGTCGGCCAGGCCGATGGCGTAGGCCAACTGGACTTCGCAGCATTCGGCCAGGCCGGCGGCCACCACGTTTTTGGCGGCCTGGCGGGCCATGTAACAGGCGCTGCGGTCCACCTTGGAAGGGTCCTTGCCGGAAAAGGCCCCGCCCCCGTGCCGGCCCCAGCCGCCGTAGGTATCAACTATGATCTTGCGGCCGGTCAGGCCGCAATCGCCCATGGGCCCGCCGATGACGAAGTTGCCGGTGGTGTTGACGTGGAGCTTGGTGTCGGCGTCCAGGAGATGAGCCGGCAGGGTCTTTTTGATGACCTCCTCGATGACGGCCTCCCGGAGTTTGGGCTGGGAGACCTCCGGGGAGTGCTGGGAGGCTATGACCACCGCCTCCACCCGCTTGGGCCGGCCGTTTTCATATTGCACGGAAACCTGGGACTTGCCGTCGGGCCGCAGAAAATTCAGCGCGCCGTTCCGGCGGACTTCGGCCAGGCGCCGGGTCAACTGGTGGGCCAGGTGGATGGGGAGGGGCATCAGGGCCTCCGTCTCGGAAATGGCGTAGCCGAACATCAGCCCCTGGTCGCCCGCCCCCTGCTCGCGGCCTCCGGCGGAATCCACCCCCATGGCGATGTCCGGGGACTGCTTGCCAATGCAGTTGAGCACCGCGCAGGTATGCCAATCGAAACCCATGTGCGAATCGTTATAACCTATGCGGGCGATGGTGCGGCGCACCACCTCGGTCAGATCGACCCAGCAGTTGGTGGTCACTTCGCCGGCAATGAGGGCCAGGCCTGTGGTGACCAGGGTTTCGCAGGCCACCCGGCCTTCGGGGTCGCGGCCCAGGATGGCGTCCAGCACCGCGTCGGATATCTGGTCGGCTATCTT
>JAITBV010000117.1 GCA_031283395.1 Candidatus Adiutrix sp. | reverse complement strand
AGCGGCGAATTGGCGGCCTTAGGCAGCGGCTGGTATGAGGTGGGCCCCGACGACAAGGGCAAGATTTCCGGCTGGGTCAAGGCCGACGACGTCTTTGAATGGAAACAGACCATGTGCCTGGCCTACACCAACCCCCACGACCGTTCGCCGGTCCTGATGTTCGAGAATCGCAAACCCCTGGAGACCTTTATCAAGCAGCCCGCCGAGGAGCGGAAAACCGGGGTGGAAAAGCTGTATGAGGCCATCGAGGCCAAAAATATCCCGGCCGATTTCCCGGTGCTTTCGGTGGAACCCAAGCTGGCGGTGGACATGACCACGCAGTTCTACCTCCTGCCCATATTGGATTTCCAGGCCATAGAGATAGACAATCGGCCGGGGCGCCTTTTGGAACTGGCGGCGGTGACCGGCAGCGGCGAAAAGGCCCGGGAAAAGAGCGATATCCGCACCAACCAGGGTTTTCTAGCGGCCGCCAACGTCACCCCCGCGGAGGCCATACAGAAAAAGGGCGAAGACCTGGTCGTGGATTTCGTCTGGGTCATCGACACCACCATGAGCATGGGCCCCTATATCGACGGGGTCACCGCGCTGCTCCGGGACGCCTCCAAGATCATCGCCGGCAATCCGGAGTTCGACCAGCGCCTGAGGTTCGGCATCTGGGGCTTTCGGGACTCGGTGGAGGATATCCCGGCCATTGAATACCTGACCCGCAACTACACGCCGGAACTCAAGCCCATTGAGGAGTTTCTGCTGGCCCTGGAAGGGGTCAAGGAAACCAAGGTCGATTCCGTGGATTTTCCCGAGGATGTTTTTTCCGGGGTCGATGACGCCTTGTATAAGACCGCCTGGCGGCCGAATTCCCTTAAAATCATGGTCCTGGTCGGTGACGCGCCCAGCCATGAAATGGGCCACAAGTGGAACTATTCCGGCAAGAACGCGGAAGCCTTGAGGGCCGAACTGAGCGAAAAGAAAATAACCTTCTTCTCGGTCCAGATCCGGCCCAATGGCGCCAAACGTTACCAGGCTCTGGCCCAGGACCAGTTCACCACCCTGGCCAGCAACAAAGACGTGGACAAGCCGGCCTATATCGATGTCAACGCCGGCCAGGCGGAAGATTTCAGCCGGGCCGCCGAATTGATCGTTCTGCCTTCCATAAAATTGATCAGCGATACTCTGGCGGCGACCCGGCCCCCCGATGCTCCCGCGGTCGCTCCCGACGAAGCCAAACCCCCGATCAGCGGAGAAATGGCCGCCCTGCTTGAGGACGATATCCAGGAGAGCGCGACCAACGAGAAGGAACAGGAATTCCTGGCCGTGGTTGAAAACAGCCTCAAGGCGGCCATGGTTGACTGGCTGGGTTCGGCGGCCGAAGCCCAGGCGCCGCGAGACATCGTGGCCTGGGCCGTGGATAAGGACCTGTTGGATTCCAACAAGTCCAGCCTGGAAGTACGGCTCCTGATCAATAAGCGGCAGCTCGACGGCCTGCGCGGCCTCTTAAGCGGGGTCATTGAAGCCGGCCGGCGCAGCGCCATGAGCGGGGACGACTTCTTCACCTCCCTGCAATCGGCCTCCTCCATCGTGGTGCGCGACCCGGACAAGCTCAGCCAGGCCGCCGACATAGGGAAAAGCGGGCTTATCCCCGAGTTTCTGGAAGGGCTGCCCTATAAGAGCCGTCTGATGAGCATGAACAACGAACTGTGGAACAGCATGTCGCCCGATGACCAGGACAACTTCATCAATGCCCTGGAAGCCAATATCAAGGCCTATCAGAGCCTTCATGACGCGCCCGAGGGCTGGATAGCCTTAAATGAAGGCGACGACGCTGACGAAACGGTCTATCCGCTGCCCCTGGAACTTTTGCCGTGAGTGGCGAGCCGCTCATTTGCTTGAATAACCTGAAGAAAATCAGGGAAAAAGGCGGCGTGACCTTTGAGTTGCGGGTGCCGAGCCTAAAGGTCCGATCCGGCGAGTTTCTCGCCGTGATCGGCCCCAGCGGCTGCGGCAAATCGACCCTCCTGGATTTTCTGGGCTTGGTGCTCAAGCCCACCGCCTATGCGGGCTATGATTTTTTTTCCGCCTCCGGCCGGACCGACCTGGGGGCCATCACGGAAAAAAAGGCGGCCGCCTTAAGGCGGGCCGAACTGGGCTATGTGCTTCAGGCCGGGGGGCTTTTACCCTACCTGAACATAACCGATAACATCCTCCTGCCGGCCAGGCTCAACCGGATGGCCAGGAGCGTGGCCTCGCGCCGCCTTCGGGATCTGGCCGAGCGGCTGAATATTACGGACCAGTTGAACAAAAAACCCGGCCATCTCTCCGGCGGGCAGAGGCAGCGGGCCGCCATTGCCCGGGCCTTGATCCACAACCCCAGGCTTGTATTGGCCGACGAGCCGACAGCGGCCGTCGATTTCCCCACCGCCCAGGAGATAAGCGGACTTTTTCACGACCTGACCTCAAGCCAGGGGCAGGGTCTGGTCGTCGTCACCCATGACCTGAAACTGGTGGACCGCCTGGCTGACCGCTTTGTGAGTTTCAAAGTGAAAAAAATCGATCAGCACCACACGGTTTCCACCCTGGTGGAGGTGTAGGGCCATGGGCCGGGTTTCCCGGGTTTCAGGGTCCAGGGCCCTGATCTGGCGGCTGGTGCTGGCCGATCTTCGGCACGAGTGGCTTTTGTCGCTGTGCATGATCCTGGCCATAGCCTCGATCCTGACCCCGCTTTTGATCCTGCTCGGCTTGAAATACGGCACCATTGAGACTTTCCGCCACCGGCTCCTGGAAAACC
>JAITBV010000097.1 GCA_031283395.1 Candidatus Adiutrix sp. | reverse complement strand
GGTTCAGGCCCTCCAGGCTCAGGTTCCGGGGCAGGGAGCTCTTCAGAAAGACCACATAGCGGCCCACGGCGTCATTCAGGCGTTCGGCCCGGCCCACACCGTCGGGCCGGGGACGGTGCCGGTCCAGGTAGGCGGAGTCGGCCACATAGTTCTCCAAAGTGGCCTCCACCTGGTCGGGCAGCTTAAAGCCGTCGGCGGCGAAAATTTTCAGACCGTTGTCGTGGTAGGGATTGTGAGAGGCGCTGATGACCACCCCGGCATCGGCTCTTAAGCTGGTGGTGAGGAAGGCCAGGCCCGGCGTGGGCAACGGCCCGGCCAGAAAGACATCCGCGCCCTGGCTCAGGAGGCCGGAGCAAAAGGCCTCTTCAAGCATATAGCCAGACAGGCGGGTGTCCTTGCCCACCACCACCCGGGGCCGCCGGTTCTTTTTCTCCTCCCTTAAATACTGGGCCACGGCCCGGCCCAGGGCCAGGGCGAATTCGGCGGTCATGGGGTATTGGTTGACCACGCCCCTTATGCCATCGGTGCCGAAGAGCCGGCGACGGGCGGCCGTCATTTTTTCACCTCGCTTTTACGGCCTCCGCCGGTGGCGGGCGGCTCCCGGGAGATGCCGACCGTGACTTGAATTTCCTTGGAGCCGACGATGGTCACGAGCCCCTCGGGCGAGACCAGGTTGACGGTGAAGACGGCGTCATCGGTCAGGCCGTCCACGGCCAGGGGCGCGGTTTCGAGCTGCGCCACCTGGGCCAGGAACTCCGGCGGCCCCTGGATGGTCACGGCCGACGGCTCCAGAGTCAGGCCCTCCAGGTGGAAGTCGGGAGCCGGCCGGCCCGCCAGGCTGGGCTTGATCGTCACCTGTTTTTGAGCCAGGGCCAGGGCTTCAAACTCTATCGTTTCAGGATTGATGCCGGAAACCTGGACGCCCCGGGGCAGTTGCAAGGGATCCAGAAGCACCGGAAAGACATTGTAACCTTCCTGGGCCCGGGACAGGTCCAGGGGCAGGGTCAACTTGTGTTCGGCCAGAAAACGCGCCCGAGCGGCATTGGCCCGGACCTTGAGGGTCACTTCCTTGGGCATTTCGCCCTTGACCAGCAGATTATCCGGCAGGGAATGCGGATCAAGCCCCACGGCCAGATCCAGGAGGCTGGCGTCCAGGCCGGCCAGGTTCAGCCAGAGGCAGAAGGCCAGGGCCATGGAGACCACCAGAGAGTAAAGGCGCCCGCGCATCTCAGCCCCCCTATCAATCGGCGGCCGGGACGCCCTTAGGCGGCGTCACGGAACCCAGGTTCAAATGCGCCACCAGGCGGTCACGCAGATTGGCCGCCCCCATCATGACCACCACTTCCCCGTCCTTGACCAGGGAAACCAGGCCCCGTTCCTCGGAAACCACCACCACCAGGGCGTCGGTCTCCCGGGACAAGCCTATGGCCGCCCGGTGCCGGGTGCCGAAGAAACGGCTGACATTGTCCTCGGAGGGCAGAAGCGGCAGAAAACAGCCGGCGGCGGCCAGGCGGCCGTCCTGGATGATCGCCGCCCCGTCGTGGAGGGGCGAAGAGGTCTGGAAAACGGCCAGGAGCAGCCGGTCGCTGACCACCGCCCTGAGGGCGCAGCCGGCTTCAACGTATTCCCCCAGGCTCACCCCGCGCTCAAAGGCTATCAGGGCCCCGATGCGCTTTTCAGCCATGAAGAAGGCGGCCCGCACCACTTCGTTGACCGTCTCCAGGGTTTGGTTGTCCCGGGTGAAGGCCAGGCGGGCCAGGCGGGCCAGGCCCCGGCGGATGTCGGAGGAAAACAGCACCACCACGACCAGTATGAGGTCGCGGGCGAAGGACGAGATGATATAGCGCAGGGTCTGGAAGTCAAAGCGGGCGGCCAGGAAATAGGCGGCCATGACCAGGCCTAGGCCTAGAAAGACCTGGCCGCTGCGAGTGCCCCGGACCAGCCGGATGACATAGAAGATCAAAAGCCCCACCAGGAAGATGTCCGCCACATCTTCCCAGCCCATGGTTTTCACCGCCGTCCATATGGCGCCCGTTTCAAACACTAGTCAATGCCCCGTCACCTTAAGCGGCCGACCGGACGGCCAGGGCCAGGTCCACGGCCGGCCGGTTCGGTCCGGCCCGATGCACCCTTAAGATCTCGGCCCCCTTCAAGACGGACAGGGCGTCGGCCACCGCGGTCAGGCCGTCGCGGGCCGCGGCCGGGCCTGGGCCCAGGATGGACCGGAAAAAACCCTTCCGGGACAGGGCCATGACCCGGCGGTAACCCCGGGGCAGGACCCGGTCGAAATGCTTGATGAGGGACAGGTTGTGGGCCACGGTCTTGCCGAAGCCTATCCCGGGGTCCAGCCAGACGAGTTCCCGGGGCACCCCGGCGGCTTCGGCGGCCCGGGCCCGCGAAAGGAGGAAGTCGTGGATCTCCCCCACCAGGTCGTCGTAGCGGGGGTCGATCTGCATGGTGGCCGGGTCGCCCCGCATGTGCGTCAAAATTATCGGCACCCGCCATTCGGCGGCCACGGCCAGAAGGCGGGGGTCTTTCCGGCCCGCGTGGATGTCGTTGATGACGGCCGCCCCGGCGGCCAGGGCCTTCTCGGCCACGCCGGCCTTGGAGGTGTCCACGGAAATGGGGCGGCCGGTCTTCCCGGCCAGACCGGTCAGGACCGGCGAAAGGCGGGCCCATTCCTCGTCCTCGTCCACCGGCAGGGAGCCGGGCCGGGTCGATTCCGCGCCCAGATCGAAAAGGTCGGCGCCGTCGGCTTCCTCGGCCAGGGCCGCTTCCACCGCCTCTTCCGGGTTCATGAAACGGCCGCCGTCGGAAAAGGAATCCGGGGTCAGGTTGATGATGGACATCAAAAGCGGCCGGCTGAAATCCAGGGCCCAGGCCCCGGCCCTGGTCCGCCAGGTCAGGAGATCAGCCATCTCCGCTCTCTTCGCCGCCAGGCCGTGCC
>JAITBV010000080.1 GCA_031283395.1 Candidatus Adiutrix sp. | reverse complement strand
CCTATTTGATTGAGCTTGATGAGGATGGAGTTGGCGGCTTTTTCCGCGATGCCCCGGCTCAGGCGCTTGGTGTTGGTGACGAAGAGATCGTCGCCCACCAACTGGGTCTTCTCACCCATGGCGGCGGTCAATTTGGCCCAGCCCTCCCAGTCGTCCTCGGCCAGGCCGTCCTCAATGGAGCGGATGGGATATTTCTTGACCCAGGCCTGGTAGAGGGCGGCCATTTCCCCGGAGCTGTGGGCGGACTTGTCGCTCTTTTTGAAGACGTATTTTTTCTTCTTGTCGTCGTAAAATTCCGAGGAGGCGGCGTCCAGGCAGATTACCACATCGGCCCCGGGCTTATAGCCGGCGGCCTTGATGGCCTTGACGATGTATTCCAGGGCCTCTTCGTTGTTCTTGAAATTGGGGGCGAAGCCGCCCTCGTCGCCGACGGCGGTGGTGAACCCCGCGTCATTGAGGAGTTTCTTTAAGGCGTGAAACACCTCGGAACCGCAGCGGATGGCCTCGGCAAAGGTGTCGCCGAAGAGGGGCATGACCATGAATTCCTGGAAATCGACGCTGTTATTGGCGTGGGAGCCGCCGTTGATGATGTTCATCATGGGGCGGGGCAGTTGCCGGGCCCCGGTGCCGCCCAGATAGCGGTAGAGGGGCAGGTCCAGGGCGTCGGCTGCGGCCCGGGCCACAGCCATGGACACGCCCAGGATGGCGTTGGCCCCCAGCTTGGACTTGCCGGCCGTGCCGTCGAGCTTGATCATGGCCTGATCAACGGCGGCCTGCTCCAGGCCGTCGAGACCCAGGATGGCCGGGGCTATTATCTCGTTGACGTTTTTGACAGCCTTAAGGACCCCCTTGCCGCCGTAGCGCTTGGGGTCCTTGTCGCGCAGTTCCAGAGCTTCGTGCTGACCGGTGGAGGCCCCCGAGGGCACGGCCGCATAGCCGCGGAAGCCGTCCTCCAGCCACACTTCCACGGCCACGGTCGGCAGGCCCCGGGAATCCAGAATCTCACTCGCTAGGACATCACTTATGGGCAACATGACTCTCTCCTCTGGCGCGGCCTTCCCGCGCGGCTGGCATTAAGGGACGAAAGGGCCCGGCTCCCGCAACAGGACGAAATCCCGCTCCTGGATGGTCAAAAGGGCCGGCTCAACTTGATATTCTCCGTTCTGGTCGAAACTGAAAGGCCCGGTGGCCCCGGGCGTCTGGCCGCCCAGGGCCAGGGTCTGGCGCAGGGCCTCGCGGCTGCCGGCCCCCTGGCCCATAGCCCGGATGATGGCCTGCCCCGCATCGTAGCCATAGGCGGCGAACTGGCCGGGGGCGTGGCCGTAGGCCCGAGTGAAGCTGTCGAAGAAACGCCGGCTCTCCGGCCGCTGGCTCAAATCGCTGAGGGGCGCGGGGATGACCGCGCCTTGCAGGTAACGGGCCGAGCCGGCCAGGAAATTCGGATCGTCCAGCCAAAGAGACGAGCCCAGAAAGGGCATCCTGGTGACATCGTGAAAGGCCAGGAGGGGTAAAAACTGGGCCACGGGACCGGGCGAGTCCGGCAGATACATGACGGTGCAGTCCATCTTGGCCTGATAGTCGGTGGAGACCCGGCGGGCGGCCTTGCCGCCGGTCAGGCGGGCCGCCACGGCTTCCAGGTCGGGGTTTTTGGGGCTGTAACTGTCGGTCACCGTCACCCGGGCGCCCAGCCTGGTGGCCTCGGCCTGAAAGGCGGACCAAACGACCCGTCCGTAATTGTCGTCAGGATAAACCACGCCCAGGGCCTGGTGGTTCCGGGTCCGGACCGCGTGGCGGGCCAGGGCCTCGGCCTGATGGCCGGGCGTCAAAAAAAGCCTGAAGATATTGGGCCCCAGCCGGGGCAGGTCCGGGGCCTGGCTGATGACCATGAGAGGCAGGTCGGTCCGGCCGGCGGCCTCGGCCGCGGCCGCGGCTTCCTCGCGCAGAATGGGGCCCACGACCGCCAGCACCAGCGGGTCGGCGGCGACCTGGGCGAAATGCCGGGCCGCCTGATCCGGGCTCCCGCCCGTATCCAGGACGGTCAGGCCCACCCGGCCGGGGGCCAATTCCTTGACCGCCAGTTCCAGGCCCCTGGACACTTCCCGGGCGAACTGGGAGGCCCCCTTCTTGTCGCTCAAGGGCAGTAGGACGGCCAGAGTCACCCCGCCGGGCGGCAGCCCCAGGCCCGGCAGGCCCCCTTCCGGGGGGGCGGGGGCCAGGATGGCCGCCATCTCCGCCCGCGGATCATAGCCGGCCCCGAAGGCCGGGGCCGGCAGGGACGCCTTGGCCGCCAGGGCCTGGACCACGGCCTCGGCCTGGGGCAGAAGGGGACTTTCACTGTAATGGAGCCGGAAATAGTCGGCCATGGCCCCGGCGTGATCCTGGTGGCCGGCCGCGGCCGTTTGGTAGAGCAGAAGGTAAGTGGCCTCAGGCCCGGGGAAATCCCGCCCGGAGCTCTGCTGGATGGCTGCCAGGTTTTGGTAGTCCAGGCGGGCCAGGCTGCCCAGGACTCCATTCCGGGCCGCCTCCCGCCTGGCCTGGCCGGGCTTCTGTTTCCAAACCTCCAGAAAATTTTCGGCCGCCTCCCGGTATTTTCCGTTCAGCCAGCGGGCCCGCCCCAGAGCCAGACCGAGGTCCGCCCGACGCCGGGGGTCGGTCTCGGCGGCCAGGAGCTGGCCGGCCAGTTCCTCGGCCGCGGCGCCCTTTCCGGCCGCCAAGTGGACGGACACCAGCCTGAACCGGGCCTCGCCGGCAAATTCACCGGCCGGGAAGAGGTTTAATAGCCGCTCATAAGCCAGGGCCGCCTCTTCAAACCGGCCGGCCTTTTCCGCGGCCAGGCCATAAGAGGCCCAAACGGCTTCCAGGCGGGGGGACTCGGGTTCCCCGGCCAGGAATTGGCGGTAATAATCCGTGGCCGGGCCGAACTGGCCCTGGGCATAGGCCGCCTCGGCCTGGCTCAGGAGAGACTGGCTCCCGCCGTCGGCCGGGCCGGAGGAGGACCTGGTGGTCACGGGCAGGCAGGCGGCGGAGGCCATAAGCCAGAAAAGCCACCAAAGCCCGGCCACCTTAAAAATTTTACTGTTATTTCTGCGATCAGACACTAGAAACCGAGTTGAGCCAGAAGATCGTTGACCGCGCCCTGGTTCAGGCGGTTTTCCGCCCCCGGGCCCAAAAGTTCCGAGGGGCCGGCGGCCGAAAGTTTTTCCAGGGCCTTGTCCACTTCGTCCTGGGCCATTTTTTCGGTTTTTTCCGGCGCCTGGCCCTCATTGGCCTGATGGACCTTGAGCTTGGCGTCCACGGACACCAGGATGGACAGAAGCTGGGTCTGAATGTCCCCCATGAGGGCGACCACCCGCTTGATGCGCTGGCCAGAGAGATCCTGAAAAGAGAGGGTTTCCAGGATACGGTTCAGATGCCGGCCGGTTTTATGGATAAGTTCATTGGCCTGGGAAACGGTCTGGACAATGGTGTCGCGGTCCCGGGTCAGGATGGAAGTGTAGGCCCCGCCTTCGGCCGGAGCCGCCTGGCCGGACCGGGCCAGGTCATCCAGTTCCGCGGTCAGGGCCCGGAGGGTCCGGAGTTCGTCTTGGACAGACCCGGCCGCCGGGGCCGGTTCGGCTGCCGGGACCGGCTCAGGGGCCGGGACCGGCTCGACCACCGGGACTGGTTCGGCCGCCGGGGCCGGTTCAGGAGCCGGGACCGGCTCGGCTTCCGAAGCCAGCTCGGCCAGGGCCTCGGTGGCCTCGATCTCCATGGTCTCGCCCTCGACCGGTAACACGTTGTCCAGAAAAATGCTGGCCACGGTCTGGTTCATTTTTTTCAGGATAGTGCGGTATTCCTCGGAGGTGGTGGCTCCGTAAATGATTTTGAGGACGCCGGGAATGGGAAAATTGTAAAAGCCGTCCTCCACCTCCACGCCCGCCGCCATTTCGGTCAGCTTCGCGGAAATTTCCAGGCCGTCGAAATCAGTGGCCTGGGCCTCCCGCATGACCCGGATGTGGTCTTTGACCGCCTCGTTGGTGCAGAGTTCATAAAGGGTCTGAAACACCACCTCGACATCAAAGTGGATCACGGTGACCTTTTCCCCGGCCGTAGCCTTGGGGGCGGGGGCCTCGGCCGCCGGAGGGGGCGCGACCGGAATCGCTTCCGGTGCGGGGGCGGCCTCGGGAACCGGGGCGGCCGGGGCCTGCTCGTCCGGTCCGACCCCCAGGAGCCGGTCCAGGATGGCGTTGATTTCGGCCAGTTTTTCCTGGAACGGGGAGCCGGCGGCCGGCGCGGCGCCTGGACCGGCATCGGCATCGGCCATGATATCCAGGCCCTTCAAGAGGTCCATCTGGTCCCGCAGCCGGGTCAACTGATCCTGGATCTCGTCGGCCGAATCCATGATGCTCATGGAGGCCTTTTCCGTCAGGTCGATGACCTCTTCCAACTGCCCCTTGGCGTGTTCCAACTGCTGGTCGGTGTCGCCCAGGGCGCCGGCGGGCGCATCCGAGGGCAGTTCCTCCACCGAGACCGAGAGCTGGCGGGCCAGGCGGCCCACCTTATCAAACAGTTCCTGGGACAGTTCCTGGAAAAAGGCATTGCCCTCGGCCTTGACCGGGATCCCGCCCGGGGCCTCGCCCGGCCGGGTGACTTCCACCAGGTCCGGGCAGACCTTGATCTGGTAAACAGCTTCCTGGGTCACGATGCGGAATTCACCGACACCCAGTTCAAAGGCGATGATGGGAGGAGGGGAATTGTTCATAGGCATCCTGAATTCATCGTGAAATCGCCCGCGGCCGGCGCCGGAAAGCGAACCTTACATGACGCGTCCCAGGAGAGACAGACGCAGCGCATACTCCTCCCTCCAGGGGCGGCAGCCCCGCACTTCGGCCAGAAGGACCACGGCGGCCGAATCCTTCGGCCCGGCCGGACAGAGGTCGCCCTCCCGGTCCAGCCGGAAGCCTGGCAGGTCCAGAGCCAGGCTCAAGCGCCGGCCCGGGGCCTGCGGGGCGGCGCAGAGCCAACTTAGACGCGCTCCCCGCCGGATCAGCCGGCCCGGGACAGCCTCAGCCCCGTCCGGGGCCAGAAGGACGGCGACCCGGGCTCCAGGCCGCAGAAAGGCACCCAGATCCATCGTCAATCGTCAGCGCCGCGCTGACGGAGAGAGAGAAGAGCCGCCTCCACCTCTAACGCCCCTTGGCCGTCCCCTTGGCCTTCCAGGTCCCGCCGGAGACAAAAAACAATATCCTTAATATTTTACCTGAATAAACCAGGCAAGTCAAGATTACCCGCCGTTTGGGGCGACCTCCCAGAGGCAGTCCCGCCGGAAAACGGCCCGGAGCGAACCGCCGGTAAAATCCACGACCGTGGTCAGGACCACCTGGTTCAAGTCCAAAACCAGGCCCTCCTCGAAAGAGCCGAAAAAAAGGCCGTAGCGCGGCCGGGCGGGGAAGCTCACGGCTCGGCCGGGTTCAGCCGGGCGCAGTAGGGCCGGCCGGCCTTCCAGGCAGAGAGCGGCGGCCAGGCGCGGAATATCCGCTTCGGCCATGATTTGAAAGCGGCCGGGCCGGGCCGGGGGAACGGGGCGGACCGGTTGGTCCCGGACCATCTCGGCCAGGCTCCGCCGCTTTTCCCCCGGTTTCAGGGACAGGACGAAGCCGGCGGCGATGTCTTCCGGCACGAATTCGGAATCCTCCGGCGACGCGGCCGGGGACGCGGCCGGCTTAAGGCTGAAGCCCGAGGCGGAACGGCCCAGGAGGAAGGATTCGGCCCCGGGCCCGGCGGGCAGGATATCTCCGCCACTGAAGGCCAGGCCCGGCCCGGCCGCCGGGCCGCAGGTCAAGCCGAATTCCTCGTTCCAGTCCAGCCGGACCGACCGGCCGGGCCCGCAGTCCCGGCTCCGCCAGACCAGAGGGTGGCAGGCGCCCGGCTCGGCTTCCGGATCTTCCAGGTAGACGCCCATCTGGCCAGCCAGGGGCGACTCGTTGACCAATTCAAGGCGGTGGCTCGGGGGCATGATAATCTCCTCATTAAAATGTTTCCGGGTCTTTGGTCCAACTTAACATTATTTGACCGGAAAATAAAACACAATATGGCCCGCCGCGCCCGGGTTGAGCCCTGGGCCAATTTCGGCGATCGAGCCCCTTGACACTATTCAATTATTGTTGAATAATTGCCCAATGGAAACAAAAACAGCCATTACAATCTTTGAAGCCCTGACTTCCGAGGCCCGGCTCTCCATCTTCCGGCTGCTGGTCAAATACACGCCGGACGGCCTGGTGGCCGGAGAAATTGCCCGGAGGCTGGACATACCGAAGACCAATCTTTCCTTTCATCTGAAAACCATTGTCCACAGCGGGCTGGCCGACATGGAACGGGAAGGCCGCCATACGCGCTACAGGGCCAACATTCCCCTGATGCTGGAAACCATAGCTTACCTGACGGCAGAGTGTTGTTCCGGCCGGCCGGAGCAAAGCCGGAGCTTCCAGGCCGCCTGTTGTGATGGAAGGAACCGCAACCTGGAGGAAACCATATGAACACGCCGGGCAAAAACCAATCCAACGAACAGATCAGAAAAACCGTGCGGGCCGGATACGCGGCCATAGCCACAGGACAGCGTTCCTGTTGCGGTCCCAGCGATTGCTGCGGCCGGGCTGATCCTGCCCAGTTGGCGCAAGCCGTGGGCTATGACGCGGAAACCCTGGCCAAACTCCCGGAAGGTGCGAACATGGGCCTTTCCTGCGGCAATCCCGTAGCCATCGCGGCCCTCCGGGAAGGCCAGACCGTGCTTGACCTCGGCAGCGGCGGTGGCTTTGACGTGTTCCAGGCGGGAGAAAAGGTGAAAGCCTCCGGGCGGGTCATCGGCGTGGACATGACCCCGGAAATGCTGGCCAAGGCCCGTAAGAACAATGAGCAGTACCGGCAGCGCACCGGCCTGGACAACGTTGATTTCCGCCTTGGCGAGATAGAGCACTTGCCCGTACCAGATTCCAGCGTTGACGTGGTGCTTTCCAACTGCGTCATCAACCTTTCCCCGGACAAGCCCCAGGTTTGGCGGGAAATATTCCGGGTACTCAAGCCCGGCGGCCAGGTGTCCGTATCCGACCTGGCCCTTTTGAAACCCCTGCCCGGCAATTTACGGGAAATGGCGGCGGCCCTGGTGGGTTGCGTGGCCGGGGCCGCGCTGGTGGAAGAAACCAGGTCCATGCT
>JAITBV010000047.1 GCA_031283395.1 Candidatus Adiutrix sp. | reverse complement strand
TGAGGGTGCCGGTGACCACGGTCCCGAAACCGGTCAGGGTGAAGACCCGGTCCAGGGGGAGGCGAAGGCCCCCTTCCGCAACGCGGAAATCGAAAGTGGCCACCGTTTCAGCCAAGGCGGCCTTCAGGTCTGGAAGACCCTGGCCGGTTTCCACGCTGACCGCGATGATGGGGGCGTTTTCCAGGAAGGTGCCGCTGGTGAGCCTGGCCAAATCGTCCCGCACCAACTCCAGCCAATCCTCTTCGGCCAGGTCGCATTTGGTCAGAGCCACCAAGCCGCGGGTCAGGCCCAGAAGCCGCAGGATATCCAGGTGTTCCCTGGTCTGGGGCATGATCCCGTCGTCGGCGGCCACCACCAGAAGGGCCACGTCGATGCCGGCGGCCCCGGCCAGCATATTCTTTATGAAACGCTCGTGCCCCGGCACATCCACGATCCCGACCTTCCGCCCTCCGGGCAGATCAAGGTGGGCGAAGCCGGCTTCTATGGTGATGCCACGTTCCTTTTCCTGGGCCAGGCGGTCGGTGTCTATGCCGGTCAGGGCTTTTATAAGGGAAGTTTTGCCGTGATCTACGTGTCCGGCCGTGCCTATGACGGCGAACTGAGGGGCCTGCATATAAACGCGCTTAAAGAGGCTTTTTAAGTCCGGCCTCTAATCATCCTTCTCTATTTTCTCATCAATCTCGATATAGTTTTCTTCCATGGCCTTGACGCTGGCCGCGTTGATACGGTTGATTTCCTGGATATTGGTAAAAGAAATATTGACCGCCTCCAAAATCCGCTCGATCATCGAATGCGTCTCACCGACGGTGCCACTGGCTTCGGCGAACAATTCATGGTTGCGTTCGATCGTGCTCTGCGAGGTCCGGGACAGGTTCTGGATCTCCGTGGCGACCACGGCGAAGGTCCGGCCGAACTCCCCGGCCCTGGCCGCCTCAATGGCGGCGTTTATGGCAATGATGTTGGTTTTGGAGGTGGTTTCGGTTATGGTCTTTTCCAAGGCTTCAAAGCTGGCGATGGACTCATTGAAACGATTGATGTTTTTCCAGAGGTTTTCAACGAGGTTTTTAATGATATCCATCTCCTCTTGAAGATGGGAGACACTTTCGACGTTGACCTTCTGCAGATCAGTCAGAATATCGTGTTCCACCTTGATCCTGTCCCGGTTCCGCTGGGCGCAGTTTTCCGGGATGTTCACCCGCAGGGATATTTTCCTGGCCATGTCGTGGCAGGTGTCGGACCCGCAGGCGGCGCAGTCGAATTTGCGATGGTGCGTCTCCTTGCCCATTTTACTGAAGGCCGCTTCAATGTCGCTCTCGGTGATATTGGGGACATGAACCGGCGCGGACCTGTATTTGCGCAGAAAATGCTCCAAATGGAGCGTCTTGTCAAAGGTCTTGTAAAGCGAGTCGAAATAACGCTCCTTGCGGCCTCGGGAGGCGGTCTGCCGGGCCTTCTCCATGGCCGTGTTGATCTCAAATATATTTTTATGGGCCACCCCGCAGGCCGGGCCCTGGTTGCAGCCCTCCCCGCAGTTCAGCACGTCAAAGACATCGGGCAGTTTTTGAGTCGGCTGCCGGCCGTATTCGTCCAGGTCATGATAAACCGTGCGCTGGCCCTCGGACTTGTCGATGCGCAAAACTTTCCCCAGATGGAACTCGACGTTATCCCTCAAGCCGCCGGGCATGGGGTAGACGCTGCCCAAGGCGCTTTCAGGATGATCAAAGGGCGACGGCGTTTCCGGCAGCTTGATCCCGTTGGCCTCAATATAGGCGAACAGCTTCTCGAAGGTGATGTTGTATTTGATTATTTTAATGTCTTCAAACTCATTAGCCTTGGCGATGCAGGGCGAGAGGGCGGCGATGGGGGTGTTCACATTCTGGTAGTTCTTCATGTAAACGGCCGCGCTACCCATCGGGCTTTGCACGGGGGACAGATATTTCAAGAGATTCGGGCGATACATCATGATATAGTTGACGATGGCCGGGCAAGGCTGGGAGATGATCGGGCCGCCATACTTTTGAAAGTAGCGTATGTAGCCCCAGGTGCAGATGTCAGCGCCCAATGAAACGTCATAAATCTTGTCCACGCCCAGTGATCTGAACCAGGCGACCAGGCGGCCGAGATCTTTTACGTTCGAGCGTATGGCCGGAGCGATGATCAGAGACAGGCGCCGGCCCTGCTGAAGGTCGTTCAGGAAGGGCTCCAGGTCGTCCACGAAGTTCCGGGCTTGATGCCGACAGACGGATATGCAGGCCCCGCAGGCGATGCACTTGGAGGCGTCAATATCGACCTTTACATGGTGATGCGCGTCCAGCGACACGACATTGGCCATTTCCACCGGGCAATTCCGAACGCAACGGTTACATCCCACGCAAAGGGAAGTATCGCAGAAAACCAGTTGCCTCATGGTTGTTAAGGCCTCCATTATCCAGATCCAGTCAACGCCACCGAAAAGGCAGGCCCAGTTACGTTGGCCCGGTCCGCCGAATTAGCGGATTTTTATATTAAAAAACTTTATCATTCTAACCTAATCCTCCAAGCCGGTCAATAGAAGATACCTTGCCTCCGAGAAAATCATTAATTACGATAAGTTAAACATTAAGGGGCAGTCCCGGCCCCTGGTCAAACCTAAATTCGGTTTTTTAAATTTACCCATAAAAATAAGTAATTTACTTATTTTTCACCTGGCTGGATTTAAAGAACCATGTTAAGGGACCGCAAAGCCGATGTTCGAGCGAATCCAAAATATGGAAGCTGGCCTTTTTAATTAGCGGACAAGCCAAAAGAGGGCGCACCTCCTATCACGGGAGACTGCCCCTCTTTTGCTTTACCGGGAGATAAAATTTAATTTTGTTTTACTTCCTCAGAATTTCAGCCAAATCCGCGTTGGCCGTGCCGATGGGCTTTATACCGAAGTTCGCCACAAGGTAGTTCAGCACGTTCGGAGAAATGAAAGCCGGTAGCGACG
>JAITBV010000017.1 GCA_031283395.1 Candidatus Adiutrix sp. | reverse complement strand
GGCCATGTCCGTGGTCAGGGTGCGCGCCTATTTGAAGCAGTGGGGTCGGGACCGGGAGGTGGTGGAACTGGCCGAGTCCACGGCCACCGTGGCCCTGGCCGCCGCGGCCATGGGAGGTGATCCGGCCCGCATCGCCAAGAGCCTGACCATCAACCGCAAAGGCGGGCCCGGGGTGCTGGTGGTGGCCGCCGGCGATGCCCGCCTCGACAACCGAAAGTTCCGCGACCATTTCGGCGTGGCCCCTAAAATGATGAATCCGGACCAGGCCCAGGCCTTCACCGGCTTTTCCGTGGGCGGCATCTGCCCCTTCGGCCTGCCCCCGGAAGTGGAGGTCTTTCTGGACGAAAGCCTCCGGCGCTTTGAAACCGTCTTTCCGGCCTGCGGCTCGGCCAATTCCATGATCGAGCTCCGCCTGGCCGACCTGGCCGAATATGCCCGCAGCCGGGGTTGGGTGGAAGTCTGCCGGCTTCCGGAAAATCAACCCTGAAAGGAGTCCCGCATGGACAGGCGTACTTTTCTGAAACTGAAGCTCGGCGGCCTGGCCGGCCTGGCCGGCCATCAACTGTTCGGGCCGGCCGCCAAGGCCCTGGCCGCCGGCCCCCCGGATGTGGCCGTGGTCAAAGGCGCGCCGGGCCCGGCCGCGCGGGCGGCCGTGGGGCTCCTGGGCGGTATGGGCCGCTTTGTCAAGCCGGGCCAGAAGGTGGTCATCAAGCCCAACATGAGCTTCGCCCAAGGCGTTGACAGCGGCACCACCACGCACCCGGAAGTGGTGCGCGAAGTCTTGATAATGTGCAAGGAAGCCGGGGCCTCGCGAGTGCGCGTCCTGGACCACTCCCTGCAAAACGCGGAAAACTCTCTGAAAAATTCCGGCATCCTGGAGGCTGTTGGCAGCGTGGAGGAAGGCATCTGCCGCCACCTCATGGACGCCTCCTTCTACCAGGACGCCAACCTGCCCAAGGCCCTGGAAATGAAAACCAACGCCTTTATGCGCGATGTCCTGGAGGCGGATGTGCTCATCGCCGTGCCCGTGGCCAAGAGCCACGGCTCGGCCGGGGTGAGCCTGTCCCTCAAAGGACAGATGGGCCTTATCCTCTCCCGGCATATCATGCATTCCAGGTACAGCCTGGACGGCTCGATCGCGGATCTGAACACCTTCATCAAGCCCCACCTGGCCATCATCGACGCCACCCGGGTGCTCACCTCGGGCGGCCCGGGAGGGCCGGGCCTGGTTATCAGGCCGGGTGAAGTCATCGCCTCCGCGGACCCGGTGGCCGCCGATGCCACGGCCGTGGCCTCTTATGAATGGTATGGCCGGAAATTCGCTCCCTCCCAGGTCAAGCATATCCAACAGGCCCATGAACGCGGCCTGGGCCGCCTGGATATCGACAACCTGGTCACTCAACGAATAGCAGTCTAAGGCGCCATGGCCGGCCCTTCCGCCAAACAGGCCTCCAGGCGGCGGTTTCGCGGCCTGGTCCAGGCCGGGAGCCTGGGGCTGTTTCTCTGGCTGCTCTTCCGGGCCGCTTCCCTGGCCGGGACCGCTATCCCGCCGGATATCTTCCTGCGCCTCGATCCCCTGGCCGTGTCCGCCACTGTCCTGGCCGGCCGGCAATGGATAGCCGCCCTCTGGCCCGCCCTGGCCCTCCTGGGCCTGACCCTCTTCGCCGGCCGCCTGTTCTGCGGCTGGCTCTGCCCCTTGGGCGCGACCCTGGACGCGGCTTCCGCCCTTATGGACCGCCAGGCCGGAGGCAGCCGCAGGCCCCTCGGCCCGCCCGGCGGGGCCTTGCGCCAAACCAAATATCTGCTCCTGGCAGGCTTCCTGGCCGCCGCCCTGGCCGGGGTGAACCTGGCCTACTGGGCCGCGCCCATCCCCCTGGTCACCCGTTTTTACGGCCTTTTGCTCCACCCCCTGGCCCTCTTGGGCGGGCATGATATCCTGAACCTGGGCCGTCCCCTCCTGGACAGCCTGGACTGGCCGGGCTTAAGCTATCTATCCATCGCTCCCCGGCGTTTCGCCTCCATGTATTTTCTGGCCGGGTTCTTCGGCCTCCTGTTCTGGCTGGAACGGGTCAGGCCGCGCTTCTGGTGCCGTTTTTTCTGCCCGGCCGGGGCCCTCCTGGGGCTTTTTTCCCGGCTCCCCCTGTGGCACCGGCGGGTGTCGGCCTGTGTCCAATGCGAAAAATGCGCCCAAACTTGCCCGGCCATCCAATCCCCGGGCAACCAGACCTGGCCCGCCGAATGCCTGACCTGCCAGACCTGCGTAGACCTCTGCCCCGCCCGCGGCACGACTTTCAGCCTTAAAAAAAAGGGCGCCGCTGTCTTGGATGGGGAAACAATCGCCCGGCCCGACTCAGGGCCTCGGCTTGGTAGTTCGCTCAATTTCGCAGGCCATCGAACATTGGCCCAGGGCGAAGCCCTGGCCCGGCGGGCTTTTCTGGCCGCCGGCCTGGGCGGACTGGGCCTGGCCGGCTTGCAGCGCTCGGGCCTGGCCGGCCTCTTGGGCCCTGACGAGCGGACCATCTGGTCTGAAGATTGCTTGCGCCCGCCCGGAGCCCTGCCCGAAGCCGATTTTCTGGCCCGCTGCCTGCGTTGCGGCCTGTGCATGCGGGTCTGCCCCACCAACGGCCTGCAACCGGCTTGGCTGGCCGCCGGGCCGGAAGGCGTGTTCAGCCCGGTCCTAAGGCCACGGCGCGGCCCCTGCGAGCCGGACTGCAACCTCTGCGGCCAAGTATGCCCCACCCGGGCCATCACCCCCCTCCCGCTTCCTGAAAAGCGCTGGGCCAAGATAGGAGGGGCCGTGGTCCACAACAACCGCTGCCTGGCCTGGGCCGAAGACAAAAGCTGCGTGGTCTGCCAGGAGGTCTGCCCCTACGGAGCCATAGAACTGGTCCGGACCCCCGGGGCTATCGCCCCTGTGCCCCGGGTCGCGGCCGCCAAATGTTTCGGCTGCGGCTACTGCGAACTGCATTGCCCGGTGCGCGTCTCGGCCATAACTGTCCAGCCCCTGAACGCCCTGCGCCTGGCCCCGGACTCCTCCCATATCCAGGCCGGCCTGACCGCCGGACTGGACCTGGACCCCCAAAAGACCTCTGAACCGCCCCCGGCTAACCTGGAAGGCGCCCCGCCCCCAGGGTTTACGGAATAAAGGGCTGCTAATGCTGTCATTTCTGGAACTGAAGATACCGCCGCCAATCCTGTCCTTCCTGACCGCCGCGATTATGGGCGCCCTGGGGGCCTGGGGTCTGGCGCCGCTGGGCTGGCCATTACCCGGCCGCTCTGTCGCTTTTGCGGTCTTTTTTGCTATAGCCTTGGCTATATTTCTCCACAGCGGCCGGCAGTTGGTAAAAGCCGGGACGACCTGGCGGCCGGGAGACCCGTCCCAAACGACCAGGCTGGTCGCGGACGGGCTTTACCGTTTTTCCCGCAACCCCATCTATCTGGCCTGGCTGTTGGCCTTGACCGCCTGGGGCCTCTTCTTGAATGACGGGCTGGCCCTGGCGCCCTGGCCGGCCTTTATCCTGTATATGAACCGTTTTCAGATAATCCCGGAGGAACGGGCCCTGGAAAGGCTTTTCGACGGCCAATACCTGAACTATAAGCGGCAGGTCCGGCGTTGGATATAATTGGATATAAAATGTTTCACGTGAAACAGGGGCTTTGATGCGGGCCGCCCTGGACACCGCCCTGGACGCTCTGGGCCTGCGGCTGGACCCCGAGGTCAGGGATCGCCTCCTGGCCTATTTCGGACTTCTCCTGGCCCGGAACGAGAAGGTCAACCTCATCAGCGCCCGCCAGACCCGCCCCGTCCAAGTGGTGGTCCACCTGGTGGACAGCCTGACCCCCCTTCTGTGGCCAGATTGGCCGGCCACGGGCCGGGCTCTGGCCCGGGGCTCGGGGGGGGGGCCTCCCGGCCCTGCCCCTGGCCCTGGCCCGCCCCGGCTGGCACTGGAGCCTGGCCGAGGCCACGGGCAAGAAGGCCGGCTTTTTGCGGGAAGTCCAGACCGCCCTGGGCCTGGATCATATACAGGTTTTCGCGGATTATCTGAAACCGGGAGTCAACCCTCAAAGCCGTTTCTACGACCTTATCACGGCCCGGGGCCTGGCCGGCCTCGGCCGCTTGGCGGCCCTGGCCGGCCCCCGCCTTAGCCCCGGAGGCCGGCTTCTGGCTTTCAAAGGCCCCAAGGGCGAACAGGAACTACAGGCGGGGAGCGCGGCCCTGGCCGCCTGGGGCCTAGAACTGGACCGCCGGCTGGACCTGACCCTGCCCCTGGTGGAGGCCAGGCGGATCCTCTTGCTGTTCACCAAAAGGTGAACATGGGGCTAAGATGTTTCACGTGAAACAGGAGGGACCGGGGGGGAGTTCTTTTATTGCAACAAGCCCAGATTATCAACCAGGGCATTGAGGCTCGAGGCCAGCGGCTGGGGGTACTTATTAATAAACGTGACCGCATTCGAGGTGTACATGGCGGCCTGGGCCAAGTTGGCGGTTTGAGGCAGGGCCGGCTCTTTCAAATATTTAGATAATGTTTCGCGTTTATGCATCTCTTCCAAAATAGTCACGAAAAGCGGGACATCGGCCTGATATTTTGTGGTCACGATCCCGAGCAGCTTCGGGCACCCTTTATGATCAACAATAAAGTGGTTCTTAACTTTATCGAATGTCCGCTGCACGCCCAACAGCATGGAAAGATAATCCGGGATGGCCGGAATGATGTATGAATCCGAGGCGTGCAAGGCGTTGCGGGTAAAAAGGCCGAAGTTCGGCGGGCAGTCAATCAGGATATGCGAGAACTCATGGGCCGCGCGTAACGGGGCCAATAGATGTTTCAAGGCTTCATATGAAAACCCCGCCGGCATGGCGCCATCTTGAATGTCGGCCAAGGCGGTATCCGAAGCCAGCAAAGACATGGTGTTGATTAATCGGCCTGAAGTTGACTTTATATTTGACACTCCGTCTTTTCGTATGGCTCCCAGGGGAAACGACATTGACTTAAGCTTGGGAACGGAGGCAAAAAAAGTCTTCAAGGTCTGGCCCGCATCAGCCATTTCCTTCCATCTCTCATGCCCGACCAGCATAACAGAGGTGTCGCACTGCGGGTCAAGATCCACCACCAGGACTTTTTGACCTCTATTGACGAGCGCATCCGCCAGGGCGACCGTCAGGGTGGTCTTGGCCACTCCCCCTTTGAGATTTAGTATGGATATAACTTTGGTCGCATGTGTGCCGCCGGCCATGCTCGCCACGCTCCTTGTATCTTCTGCAAAGAGTATAACCCAACCTCAAAAAATTATCAAAAATAAAAATGAAAACCGGGGACTTTCGCGTCTCCATACTATATGAAACCGGGCTGGCCGTCACGCCGAGGCCGAATCCTTAAGGCTATCCTAGTTTCCGGGCCAGGTGCGACCGCCTCACCAGTTCCCGGTTGTCGGCCACCGCCGCCGAAAGGGCCCGGGCGGAGCCTATGAGCACCACCAGCCGGCGGCCGCGGGTTAGGCCGGTGTAAAGAAGGTTGCGACGCAGCATTATATGGTGGCTGGAGGTCAGGGGGATGACCACGGCCGGAAATTCCGAACCCTGGGCCTTATGAATGGTTATGGCATAGGCCAGGGTCAATTCGTCAAGCTCCGAAAAATCATAGACCACGGGCCGGCCCTCGAAATTAACGGTCATCTCCCGGGTCTCCGGGTCTATCCTCTCCACCCGGCCCCCGTCGCCGTTGAAGACCTCCCGGTTGTAATTGTTCTTAAGTTGCATGACCCGGTCGCCCGGCCGGAAGCGGCGGCCGAAGCGGGTAAGGCCCGGCCCGGCCTGGGGGTTGAGGGTCTCGCTCAAGACCTGGTTCAGGTGCTCGGTGCCCAGATCCCGGCCGTGCATGGGCGTCAGCACCTGTATGTCCTCCAGCGGGTCAAAGCCGCGCCTGGCTGGCAAGGTCCGGGTGACCAGGCTGAGGAGGCGGGGCAAAATCCGGCCCGGCTCCCTTTCCTCCAGAAAGTAAAAATCGCCTTTTTCCTGGTCCGGGCTGCTTTCCGGCACCTGGCCCCGCAAGACCTGATGGGCGGCCAGGACAATATGGCTGCCCTCGGCCTGGCGGTGAACTTCCGTGAGCCGGGCCACGGCCACGGCTCCGGAATCGATCAGGTCGGCCAGCACCCGGCCCGGACCCACCGAGGGCAACTGGTCCCGGTCGCCCACCAGGATAAGGCGGGCCGTTGGAGGCAGGGCCCCGGTCAGGTGGTTCATGAGCGGCAGGTCCACCATCGAGGCCTCGTCCACCAGCAATAGGTCCAGTTCCAGCTTGCGTTCGGGATGGCGCTGAAAACCGGCCTGGGGAGCGTATTCCAAGAGGCGGTGCACTGTCTTGGCCTCCCGCCCGGTGGCCTCGGCCAGGCGCCTGGCGGCCCGGCCCGTGGGGGCCACCAGGGCCTGCCTGGCCTTAAGGGCCCCGAAAATGGCCGTAATGGCCCGGGTGAGGGTGGTTTTGCCCGTGCCGGGACCGCCGGTTATGACCAGTATTTTTTGGGAGAGGGCCAGAAGCGCGGCCTGGCGCTGGCTTTCGGAAAGGTTAAGGCCCAGGGCTTTTTCCGCCCAAGCCAGGGCCTGGGGCTGGCGGGGCACCTCGACCGTGGGCGGAGTGCGCAGAATGGCCAGAAGGTCGCGGGCCACCCAGTCTTCGGCCCGGAGGAGGCGGGGAGGATAAAAATCCACCCCGCCGGGCTCGTCCTGGGGCCGGCCCTGGATCTGGCCGGCCAGCAGAAGGCGGGCCAGGGCCTCCTTCAAGGCCGCCAGCTCGGCTTCCGGGAGCAGTTCGGCCCCGGCGGCCAGAAGTTCCCGTTCCGGGGTATAGACATGGCCTTCATCGGCGAACTGATTCAGGGCAAAGAGAAGCCCGGCCGCCAGACGCCGGGGGTCGGCTACGGTCAGGCCCAGGCGGCGGGCCACCTTGGCAGCCGTGGCAAAGCCCACCCCTTCTGTCTCGTAGGCCAGGCGGTAGGGGTCTTCCCGGATGAGGCGTTCAGCCTCCTCGCCCAGGCGGCGGAGGGCCTTGAGTCCCACGGCCGGGCCCAGGCCGAATTCGGCCAGAAACTCCAGG